>JASFGZ010000059.1:0-13671 GCA_050123495.1 Desulfobacterales bacterium | reverse complement strand
CCTCGAGCTCTGTTCTACTATAAAGACAAAGGATTCGATGTAGAGGAAATGGCAATGGCCGTAGGCGTGCTTGCCATGGTTCCGGCCAAGGTCAGCGGTATTATGTACTCCAGGGATCCTGGCAGTCCAGAGGAAAATGCGACACTTATCAGTGCTGTGTGGGGACTTGGAGCCTATGCGGTCGGAGGCATGGTGCCTACGCAGGATTACAGGGTTTCAGGAAAAAAGCGCAAAAAGATCCAGTTACAAACGGAAGGTTCCCAGGAGGTGATGCTTGTCTGTCGGCCGGAGGGCGGCACCGACCCTGTTCCTTTAGAAAAGGAGTTACGTGCGACAGCATGCCTGAGCGATAAGCAAATTTCCAGCCTTGCCTCCTACGCCCGAAAAGCGGAAAATCATTTTGGGCAGCCCCAGGATATGGAGTGGGCCATTGACCAGAAGGACCGTTTGTATCTGCTTCAGTCCAGGCCATTGCGTCTGGCCGCATCGGAGACTTTGGCCGCTGACAGTCGGCCGAGAGTGGCCAAGGGGCACAAGATTCTTTTGGAAAAAGGAACCATTGCTTGCCGGGGCGTGGGCGCAGGTCCGGTTTGGGTTGTCAACAGCGAAGGGGATCTGGCCGATTTTCCAGAAAGTGGGGTGCTGGTAGTGAAACACGCCCACCCCGAGTTTTCGGTGGTACTTCAAAAGGCCTCGGCGGTGGTCGCGGATATTGGAACTGTCCTGGGGCACCTTGCAAAGGTGGCCGGAGAATACAACGTTCCCGCCATTTTTAATACTGAGACTGCGACCGGGATCCTCAGGAATGGCATGCGCGTGACCGTGGATGCGGAGTACGCCACTGTCTATGAAGGTATCGTAGAAGAAGTTCTCAGGGCAAGAAAGATCGATGGGGCCTCTAAGGTTTCGTTTTCATTAAAGCAACTCCAAGAGATCCTCCAAATGATAACGCCTTTGAACCTGACAGACCCCCAGAGCCCTCATTTTAAGCCCTCCGGATGCAAGACCCTTCACGATATCACAAGATTTGCCCATGAAGTCTCTATACAGGCCATGTTTCATTTGAGTCAAGAAAGCTATTTCTCTGACAGATCAACGAAGCAATTGGTATGCGAGATTCCCATGCAGTGGTGGGTTATCGACCTGGAAGACGGAATCAAAGAAGGCGTTAAAGGGAAAAAAGTCAGACTTGAAGAGATTGTATCCATCCCCTTGCATGCCCTGTGGGAAGGCATGACAGCCGTACCGTGGAGAGGCCCCCCGCCCGTAAACACCATGGGGTTTCTTTCCGGAGTGTTTGAAGCCACGCGGGATCCCAGTATACTTCCCTCGGTGCGAAAGCGTTTCGCCGATAAAAACTATATCATCATCTCCAAAAATTTTTGCAATTTGAGTAGCCGGCTGGGTTTTCACTTTTCAACGACAGAGGCCTATGTCGGTGATAATCCAAATGAAAACTACATAAGCTTTATCTTCAAAGGTGGCATGGCCGATGTGGATCGAAGGGTGAGAAGGATCCGGTTTATTGGCAAACTCCTGGAGCGATTTGATTTTCGAATCGAGATCAAAGATGATTCAATCCTGGCGCGTCTGGAGGGACACAACCAGGATTTTCTATTAGAACATCTCAAGGTATTGGGACACATCATTATTCATACCAGACAGCTCGACATGGCCATGTTTAATGAGGCCACGGTGAATTGGTATTATAGTGACATGTTGAAGGGAATCGAGTCCTTTGTCAGGATTCAGCATTAGGTCCGGTGAACCGAGGTGCCGAAAGTTCAGGAATAACAGGGGATCTTTACAGAATATTCCGATGCGGATTCCATTTTAGATCACCTTTCGGCTCTCAACGTGTACGGAGAAGTCCTTGAAGAAATATTTCACATTTTTTAGACGACAGCCACGCATGCGCATTGTTATCGGCATCATCTTCGTCCTTCTAATCAGCGCCCTGGTTCTGGGCATACGCTCGGTCCGAGAAATGGAAAGAAGGATCAATGCGGACTTCAATTCCCAGCAGCTTGAATTGGCCAGGCACGCTGCCGGCATAATCACAGAAAATTTCAAAATCCTGAAGCGTGAGCTCCTGACCCTGAGCCTTTCACCCTCCATTCAGTACCTGGAAGAAGTCTCCTGGATAAAACGGATGGAACGATCTTTTTCAAGCGTTAGCGACTATGGTTTGATTAAGATCACCTTTGTCAACGCCATGGGGAACGAGGCATTTTCCGCCAACTATATGGGGTCAAGCTTTATTGATAAAAAGTCTTATGGACATGAGGAATATTTTAAATGGTGCAGGAAATCGGAAAATAAGGGCACTATTTTTATAAGCGAGGCCAAGGAAGGGCTTGTTCAGTACTCTGAGCCTGGCCTTGTAATGATTATGGCCACGCCAGTTTATCAAGTTTCCGCAGATGAGGCATATCCGGTTCCTACAGGCGAATTTTCGGGTGTGCTGTTCTTTGTCTTGGATGCGAGTTTGCTCGCAAAAAAAATTGTGGGTCCCATCCGTTCTGGCAAGACAGGGTATGCATGGGTTATTGATGAGTCAGGCAGATTCATGTACCACCTGGAAAAGGAATTTATCGGACAAAACGCCTTTGAAGTCAGGAAATTCAAAGACCCGCATATCTCATTTAGCAAGATCAATCTCATCCAAAAGACCAAGATGTTACAGGGAAAAGAAGGGACTTCCTGGTACATTTCAGGTTGGCATAGAGGGCAGACGGGGACTTTAAAAAAATTGATTGCCTATTCACCGGTGCACATCGGATTTGCCAACAAAATACTGAGGTGGTCAGTTGCCGTTGTAGCGCCGATAAGCGAAGTAAATGATGCCATACACACCGTATATATAAGGCAGGCCATGATACAAGGGTCTTTCACCGCTGCAGTCATTATCATATTTGTCTTCTTGATGGCGTACGAGAGGATCTGGCTTAAAACCCTTGAAGAGGAGGTAAAGGAAAAGACAAGTGATATAGAAAGCTATGCCGAGAAGCTAAAGCGCTCTGAGGAAAGATACCGCTCTCTTATCGAATCGGCAGATGACATGATCTATACCGTGGACAAAGACTGCAACATTCTATCCGTTAACCGATACTTTGCCAATCTCCTTAAACAACAGGATGATGAGATTGTAGGACAAAATATCCGGAATATTATAGAATATAAAGCACCTGAGAATGTTTGCTCGGTTGCTAAAAATGTCCTTGAGAAATCTGAGGCAATTGGGCGTGAAGAATTGGTAAAAATAGGAAACAGGGAGTACTGGCTTGATACAAAATACAAGCCTGTCATGACAACCGATGGCCAGGAAAGTACCGTTTTGGTCATCTCAAGAGATATCACGGAGCACAGGCGTATGGAAGAACAGCTTTTTCACACGGAAAAGCTGGCATCTATGGGTACCCTCTCCGCCGGCGTTGCCCATGAGATGAACAATCCAATTGGTATTATCCTGGGTTATACGGAATTATTGCTGGAAAAATTTCCTAAGGATTCCAAAGTATATAATATGCTCAAGACCATTGAGAGGCAAAGCAACAATTGTACGAGGATCGTTGAAAATCTCCTAGCTTTTGCCAGAATTCCCGAAAAGACTGCCACAGAAACTGATGTCGCCGACGGTATCCAAAAAGTTGTCAATGTGGTTACCAATACCCTGCTAACCAAGAAGGTAGAACTAAAGAAGGAGATAAAAGAAGACCTCCCCAAGGTGAGGGGGGACGGTCAGCAGATTGAACAGGTTTTTTTAAACATTATCAATAATGCAATGGCAGCCATGGGTGATGATGGGGGAATCCTGACCATTTCAGCGCACCGTTCCAATGACATGGTCAGAATAAGCTTTACCGATACAGGCCCCGGGATACCCCTCGAGAACAGAGACAAAATATTTGAGCCATTCTTTACCACCAAAAAAGTCGGAGATGGAACAGGACTGGGGCTTTCTGTGAGCCACGGTATTGTGAGTAAATTTGGAGGGGATATTCGGGTAAAGAGCCAAACTGCCGCGGAAGGTGGAGAACCCGGTACGACCTTTACTGTTATACTCCCCGTGGCAGAAACGGCAGATCGTAAAACAATAATCAGATAACAAAAACCAAAGAGGAAGGTTATGGCTGAAAGAATTTTGGTCATTGACGACGAACTCGATATGCTCATGTTGCTGCGGATGATCATTGAAGAGAACACCGCCTGGGAAGTGGAAACAACCAATAATCCATCCGAGGGGCTGAAAATGGTCATGGAGAATGACTATAACTTGGTCATCGCAGACCTCAAGATGCCCGGGATGGACGGTATGGAAGTTTTCGAAGAACTCAAGGAGATGAAACCCGACATTCCCGTGATCATTATCACGGCATACGGTTCACTTGAAATAGCTGCGGAGGCAAGGCACAAGGGCGTTGCTGACTTCATCACCAAACCCTTCAGAAAAGACACCATACTCTTTACCATGGACCGGGTCTTGGAGCTTGCCCGGGTAAAAAAGGAGAACTTAGAGCTCAAAAAAAAGTTAGAGGAAAAGAGCCGCCCCTAATCGTCAAAATTTAAAAAGCCGAATTCATCCCTTACTATCTCCATAGGTCTTCGATTAAGCAAATCAACGACAACCAAAGCGTAACGGATGTGTTTGCCGGCATGTATTGCCGCATTTATTTTTTCTTGTTGCCCATTTTCCAACGAACCGTTTTGTGAGCCTTCACATTTTTTATTTTTCCGATAAGGTCCTTAAGATCGGGTGGTTTTCGATCACATCCAGAGCCCCGAGCGCTTTGGCCTCGATGCGCTTTTCGTCAGGCACGTTTCCGGTAAGAAGGATAATTTGTGCTCCGGGTTTTTTTTCCTTTATGGCTTTAAGCGTCTGAAAGCCGTTCATGCCGGGCATCATGAAATCCATAATAACGACATCGTAGGATTCTTCTGCTACCATATTGAGGGCATCCTCGACCGCAGTAACGGTTGAAACATCCATTCCGCGCGCACGTATCCGCTCTGCGATGATATCCAGAAAATCTTTATTTTTACCCAAGATCAGTGCGTTCGAGACACCGGCTTCGGTTAGCAAACCAAAGACCTGCGCCCTGGAGCTGTTTGGCATTGAATCCCTGCCAAATCTCAAACTCTCAAGCAGATCCGCCTCGAGAGAGGCTCATATGAAATGGCCCTTGGATGCCTCTTTGCGGATGATGTCACGCTTGGCGGTCATCACCGTGACAGCATTGATTAACAGCATGGCCACAAAAAAAAGGATGGCAAGGTTAACGGCAATTTTTGTTCGGAGACCGCGGATAAACATACAAAGTGCTATTTTTTAAATAAATTCAGCATATTGGCAAACTGGCGATACGACCGCGACCCGAAAATCGATCCTTAATTCATCTCAATGTACTTGAGTTCAGTGAAAATAAATCCTTAAGCACAATGAATATCAGAACAATTATTGATTGACCCCTCGTAACGCGATAATATATAAAATCGAACATCGTAAAATCAGTTGCATTTTCAGCTCAGCAGCGCTGGTTTACAGCCGTCTTATTCTTGTCAACCAGGATCGACAACTGCATCTTTCAAAAAAGCAAATTCTTATCAATCTCAACTGTCCGCAGAAGAGACATTAAAAAATGCGTTTCTACAAAATCGTTTTTATTTTCTTAATCGGGCTGGTGCTGCTCGCCGTCGCGGCAGTTGCAGCTTTGTTTTTAGTGGATCCATCTGTTTTTCGCGGTCAACTGGAAGCAAGGGCCAGTGCAGCACTGGGCCGGCAGTTCCAGACCGACGGTCCCATTCGTCTGGAACGGTCCCTGCGTCCGCGAATCATTCTCGAGGATATAACCATCGGCAACCCGGATTGGGCGACAGGTGCCCATTTTGCCACCGCTGAAGAAATCGGTGTCCAGGTGGCGCTTTTTCCCCTGCTGCGCGGGGATTTGAGAGTTTTAGACGTTTCATTCACGGGCGTGAACCTATCCATAGAAGAGGGCCCAGACGGGGCCAACAACTACACCTTCGGTGATAGTGAGGAAAGCAAAGAACCGGGTGTGCTGCCGCCCATCGAGAAGCTGTTGATCCGAGATGTCATCATCAACTATCAAGCGGCTGATGCCGGCATCAGCCAATACAAGATTGATGAGGCCCGGCTCTGGAACATTCCCGGACAGCCGGAGAGGATCGAGGGCAAGGGTTCTGCCAGAGGCATGCCCTTCACCATCCTGCTCGCCGCCGAAACAGCGTCGGAATCGTCCGGCCCCCAAAATCCGTGGTCCGTAAAACTGGACATAACTGGACCCGAAATGTCACTGATCCTCGCCGGGCGTATGGTTCAAGCATTCAAATGGGACCGCGGCGATTACCGCATCAGCATCAGCGGAAAGCAAGCGGATGCACTCGAAACGCTGCTTGGCGTGGAATTTTTAACGACCGGTCCTTTTGAGCTATCAGCGAACGTGAACACGTCCGATGGATCCTTCAGCGTGACAGATATGGCCGCCCGGGTCAACGGACCGCCGGAAACACCTGCGATCAAAATATCGCAAGGAAAGGCGTCAGGCGGCCAGGACGACCCATTACATATTGCGCTGCAGGGTCATTTCGGCGATGCTCCCTTTGCGTTCACGCTCGCGTCGACGCAACCGTTTGAGGGCATCTCGCAGACAACACCCTGGCCAATAGAGGCCCAGCTGAACCTTGCGGACGTCAAACTGAACATCGAAGGTGCCATAATTCCGGCGACTGTTGCTGAGCGCTTTGAGTTTGATGCACGGCTTGAAGGCAAAACCCTCAACACACTGGCCCAAGTACTTGACACCGAACTGCCGCAGGCCGGACCCTATCAGTTGTCATTTCATACAAACATCGCGGCGGGCAGCTATACGCTCACCGCTCTTGAAGGTCATATCGAGGGTACCGACCTGTGGCAGACGATTCGAATCGTGGGTGGTGAAGCATCCGCGCTTGACGGTGGATCCATCAACGCGTCAATAGACGCCAAGCTCGACAAGGTCCCTTTAGTGCTGTCTTTTCAGGGCGGCCCCACTGAATCCGGCAAAACCGGTGCGGCGACCTGGCCGCTTAAGCTCGAGGCATCGGCATCCGGGGCGTCAGTGACCGGCGAGGGATCTGTCGTCACCACCAAGAGTCGGAAGGTTTTGAAGATGGCAACGCGGATCAAAGGCAGCCGTTTTGAATCGCTTGGCCCGCTGATCGGGGCCTCTCTTCCGGCCATCGGCAAATTCAATCTGAGCGCTGACGTCAGCAGTGATGGCAATGTGCACGAGGCCGGTAACCTTAATATCCAGATGGGTGTCAACCGTTTAACCGGTAATATTCGCTGGGAGGACAAAGCACCGCGACCCGTTCTAAGCGGCAAACTATCTTCAGACCGTCTAAGATTGGGTAAGCTATTGGGTACATCATCAAAGCCGTCTCCGAAAACCGGAACGGACGGATTGCTCGATCGCCCTATTGAGCTTGAAGGCTTAAAAAAATTTGACGCCCGGCTGGATCTGACAGTAAAAGACGTAGCGGACAGTCCGATTCCGGTGGCGGACATCAGATCTACCGTGATGATGGCAAACGGTGAATTGAGCGCCGCCTTTCGTGGAAAAGCTGCGGGTGCATCCGTGGACGGCCAAATTCAGCTTAGCCAGCGCAAAGACATTCTCGCCATTTCGCTAAAAACGAAAATCGGACAAATTGATGTCGGACAAACGCTCAAGCAGCTGAAAATTTCTGATATCATTGTCGGTACGGCGGATGCGGTTGATTTGGATGGCAGCAGCACCGGCAGGACACTGCGCGCGTTGGGCGAACAAGCGGCTTTCACTTTGCAAATCAAACCGGCCAATTTGAGCTATACTGCTGAAATTATCAACCGGACGGTCGATATTCGGGTCGAAAGTGCAACGCTCGCCGCGCTCAAAGAGCAGTCGTTAACAGGGGCTTTCAACGGAACGGTGCGGGGTATTGCTTTTAATGCGGAAGTCAGCACAGCAAGTCTCATGCAAATCCAGAAAGCAGATATTCCCCTGCCGGTGCAGGTAAAGATTCAGACCGAAGATCTGCAATTTAAAGCCAAAGGCACCATTGCCAGACCGTTTGAAAACAATGCGTTTGAACTTCAGTATGAACTGGCAGGCAAAGAAATCGAAGGCCTTGACAGCCTGGCTGATTTTGTGGTGCCGCTGCGGGGCGAATTCCATGCCGGGGGTCGCATCACGGGTCACGGCAACCGATTCACATATAAAGAGGATCTCCGCATCGGCAAGAGTGATCTTAAGGTGGATATAACCGTATTGCGAGATGGGCCACGTCCCAAAGTCACGGGTCGTATGATTGCAAGCCAGATTCATATGGACGACGTGGATCTATTTGACGCGGACAAAGAGGTCACCGAAACCCGGGAAAAATCCCGCGTCATTCCTAACTACACGATTCCGGTTGATACCCTTTTAGCGGCAGACCTGGATCTGGATATCAAAGCCGAACGGATTCGAGCCCCATTAGGAGATCTGGGTGAATTCGTCTCTAAAGTCAGCCTTAAGGACGGCCGCTTCAAGTTTTCTCTCAGCGTTACGGGATCCACGGGGGCGCGGATTTCCAGCGAGTTTGACCTAAACGCCACTGCCGATCCGCCGCTGATCAAGATCCAGATCAACGCCAAAGATCTTAACTTCGGATCTTTGCTGAGCAAAATGGACGTGACCGACATTGTTGAGGGAAACATCGATCTGTATGTCAATCTGTCCGGCTCGGGTGCCACCCGCTACGATTTTCTCGGGAATGCTGCCGGCCGCATCACCATCATCGGTGGACCCGGACAGATTACGGGCGGGCACATCGATCTCTGGGCGGCCGACCTGATTCCCACGATGCTCTCCACGAGCTGGCAAAGAGATGATGTGACCGAAACCAACTGCTTGGTGGCACACATCGAATTAAAAGAGGGGCAGGCCGAGATAGAGGATTTGCTGCTCGACACCCAGCGCATTACGATTGCGGCCAGCGGATTAATCAACCTGGAAACCGAGACGCTAAGTTTGATTGTAGCGCCCAGACCCAAACGGGCGAGTCTGGTCAGTCTGGCCAATCCTGTCCGAATAGAGGGCACTCTGGCCGAGCCCGAGGTATCCGTCACCCGGATTCCCAAAGGAAGCAGGCTCGCCGCGGGCGCAGGTGCCAGTTTACTTGCCGGTCTGATCAATCCCGTTTTCTTGATCTTTGCCTTAGCTGACATCGGTACCGGTCAGGCCAACCCCTGTGATGCGACGGTTGAAAAGGCCCGGGAAGTTGCCGGGATTGACTCGCAATGAGGTCGAACCGTTTATCAAAAAGCCGGCAAATACACAAATGGCAATTCGCTTGAATTCACTTCAAACACGATTGCATTCAAAAGAACGTTTTTTGATCCTGATGAGGCTGATGATGGCCCAGCTGATCTCGGCCCCATTCTGGAGCAATTTGTCGCCATCCGCATATTAACAGACGTTTTTCCGACTGATCGCTTCCTGTTCTCCGTAACCTTTAAGGCGGAGGAGGGAAACCATTGTCATTGTGTTACTTGTCTTTTCAATTGATCGATAATGATCGGCACCGCCGGCGGGATACGCCGGCTGCCGCTGTTGATATTTCGAATCATCGAAAGGTGGGTACCATCGACGGTTCGGTGGGGAATCCCTTGCAGCCTTGTGGATTCAACGGTCACCAGACCGTCTCCCAATCCATGGGTCAGGGCAATCATATTATGGCCAAAGTCATCCACCCATTTTTGCTGATCATCCGAGACGTTTTTGCGGAGATTGCCCACCCAGCGGTTAATCTCCGTTTCGCTCCAGGGGCTGGTCAAACCGGCGATAATCAGCATATCGATCCCCTCCGGATGCGGCCGGTCGTTTAACTCGGTTAAAAAACGGCTTCCCGGCAGCAGGTCGATTTTGGCCTCGCCGGCGCCGTCGAGAATTGCCCCTAGCCAGTTTGCTTCGCCTTTGGTCAATCGGACCAGCTGATCGCGCATTTCGGTAAACATCCGCAATCGCGCCAGCTGAGATCCGTGGTTGGGTGTCCCCACCATTATGAGCGCAGCGACTTGAGGCACCGGCCTGTTTTTAGCAGATGCGTTATATCCTATTTCAGGACGGGTGAGCATTTCCCGGGAAACCAGACCGCCCATGCTGTGAGCCACAATGCAAATACGGTCGATGCCGCTCTGTTTGAGTGCCTTGAGCGCCTCGAAAAACAACCGGGCCGACTCCACGATGGGCTGGTCATTGGGATATCGCATCAGCCACACATTGAACTTTTCTTTTACCAGCGCAGGCGCGAGATTTTGCCACACCTGGCCGGGATCATCCAGACCGTGAACCAGAACGACGGATTTTCGATCCAAAGCCACCCCGGCGGGTACTTTTTGATCCCCTTCGAAAAAAAACAACCCCAATGTTTTCGTATATTCAGCCGTTTGTTCGGAAAATTGTTCTTTTACGGTTTTTCGAAGCTGACGCCGCAGTTCCTTCTCTTCTTCCCGATAAAGGTTTGTAAACAGCTGCCACAACCCGATGATCAGGAGAATAGCCCCGATGACCCAGGACCAGCGCCTTTTTTCGATCCATCTATTTTTTTGATCATTCATACCGGATTGACCTTTTCCAGGCAATCAGAAATTTTGCCGATGCTAAAACCAATGGCAATCGGGAAGCGTGCGGTGCGAATCCACGCCATGGGCGTTGGATCGGCGGCCGCCCGGTTGCGTTCGCGGACGCGCTCATCGGGGGTGTTTGGTTTTTTCATTTTCTCGCTCACGTTGGCTTCCCGATTTTGTTAAAGCTCCGATGGCTGGGGGCGTTCAATCCCCACAATGAGGTTTCTCAGCATCAGTACGATTTTATCACTGTCTGAAAGTGCATTCCATGCTTCCAGAAAACCCCGCACGTCTTTCGGGTAATCCGTTATGATGTTGTCCACACCCACCTCAATCATCGAAATGACGTTATTGAAATCATTGACCGTCCACACGTGAATCGCCCTTCCGCGACGATGCAGTCGCCTCACCAGCCCTGGAGTGGCTCTGGCGGCGTTGATGCTCAAAAAATCTGCTTCCATTCGAGAAAGGTTCCCGGCAACTTTGAATACCATGAAGCCGGTGGTGAGTTCCGGAAATGCCTGTTTGATTTCCGTCAATGCCTGAAAACTCAATGAACTGGCCACACAATCGGAAGAAAATCCTGTTTGCCGGATAATGTTTGCGACTTTTTCCGCGAGAGTCGGGTCCCTCCAGGTGAACTTGAGTTCTATGTTTAGCTTGATGCGCCCCCGGGCAAGATCAATCGCTTCCTGGAGTGTCGGTATGCGCTCGCTGCTGAATTCCGGTGCAAACCAGCTTCCGACATCGATGTCTTTTAACTCATGGTAATTGATGTCCCGCAGCCTTCGGTTAACCGATGCCACCCGCATGAGATCTGCATCATGCAAGAGCACTACAACACCGTCTGCCGTGGTCTGCACATCGATTTCGGCATAGTCGGCGCCTTCGGCGATGGCCGGTTTCAAAACGAATCGGAGGTGTTCAAGTGCGCTGCGATATCGAACAAAAAGCATCTATCACCTTTTTAGAAATAACTTCCAGAACAAATGCTAAATTAATTCACACCGAAGACGATTTCGTTTTAACTTAATCGTCTTCATGAGGATGTCAAGTTTTAGCGGGTTTGGACAAGATCGGGTGCTAAAGGAAGGGTTCACTGAGATATATACTGCCAAGATCCGGTATTTTGATTTGAAAATTTGTGCTTGAATTGTCGCTAATGCTTTTTTGGGATTACACTATGGCAAATATAGAAAATATTCGCCTCACAAGAATTACGGATAGCGCGCCTGTTCAAAACATTGAGAAAAATTCAGAATGGTTATGTATTGGCGAGGGCAATCTTTAATTCGCCGACTTTCACAATAATTGTGCAAATCTGAAAAAATTCGGCTATCCAAATTTGTTTTCTGGGTAGCCGATAAACACAATTCAGTGAAAATGCAGATGAAGAAATAAGGAATAATTGGCGATTATCCCTCCGCCTCTTTTTCGAGCTCATCCAGTCTGTCAGGCTCCGAAACAGCAATGTCAACAAGGCACATGGGGATGGAGCTCTGCTCGCACATCACTCTGATTTCTTTCTCCTTATCGCTGAATTCCATGATTTCGCGAATAGCCTCGATGTGTTCGAGCATCTCATCCGGCGGAATTTCTTCGAGCGGAGGTCCTGCCGCCGCTTCTTTTTTCCGTGCAGCCGCCTCTTCTTCCAGCCTTTGTTTTTCCTTCAGCTCCGCTTCCATTGCCTGTTTGACACCATCGATCGCGTCCTGGTCAACTTTTGCCATCTCGATTATCAATTTTTCGGAGACGTTATTCGCAAAAAGGTGCTTCACCTTTTCTTCGTTGGACTTGCCCTCTACCGCCTCGAGCAGTTTTGCGACTCTGGTCCTCTCTGCGCGTTCCTTTTCCATCTCGGTGTTCACCTGTTCCAACTTCTCCCCGGTAATGTTCAACGCGTTGGTGATCACTTCGGGAGCCACTTGTTCCTCAATGAGTAATCGGATACCTTCATCGTCGGGCAGGCCTTTTGCCTTGGTAATGAGCAGATCGAGTTTTGCCTTTTCGACAATCCGTATCACATCCGGTCTGCGCTCGGATCTTTTGAATTCTGGCCACGTCTTTCCGAGGTCGCGGATGAGCTTATTCGTTACAGAATAAGGGTCAGCCACGTCCTCCAGTGTAAGTGCCGCGATCGCAGTGTTTAAATCCGTCATGAACGGCCTTCCGACCTTGTGTGCTTCATTCACTGCCCATCTTAATTTAAGCATATTGCCCCCATGATGCGAAACATTGTAACCCGCATTGTCAAGGTCACCCGCAATCCGTTGAATCGATGCTTCCAGATTTTCCCCTGAGAGGTTCTGCGAATCAAGCTCAAGGATATTCTCCTCGATTAACAACCAGAGAGGCTTTTTTTCTGTTGCGTCGCTTGTCGTCATTTTCAATCTCCTTTTTAATGATTTATACCGATAATAAATGCGCCGATCGAATGCCTCCGTAACAGTGTCTTTTGATTGGGTTTTCCAAACCGGGTGCTTCGCACCCGGTTCGACCGCGTTGTTTTCAACGATGGGGGCACTTCGCGCCCCTGTCTTTTCCAGGCAAAGACTATAGAGAAGCGCCCATGTGAGTCAAGGAAAAAACCACAACTTGTGTGGCGCAATCGGCCAGCCGGCACGCATGGCCACCCGCACACTGTTGTCAATGAACGACTTCATCGGCATGCGTTGGGCGTATCGTTTTTCGCCCCATCGCAAGATGAGCAGGCCGGTGCGCATTTATCGGAGGCCTGTGCTGCACCCTATTCCTAGAAATCAGATGCGAATCCGCCACGGGGCAACCCAGCCGTTAGGCCGCTTGAGCTCCTTAAATCATCTTTCAATTAGATGCGAAATCCCGCTTTATTAAGCGGGGAGATGGAGTTTTGAAACCACTTTTAATCATCTTCTAAAGTTGACGTATCTCCGAGCGGCAGGCCAAGTTCTTTGGCTTTGAGCAAGCGCCTCATAATTTTCCCGCTGCGGGTTTTCGGCAACGAATCAATAAATTCAATCTCCCGCGGTGCAGCAGCGCCG
>JASFGZ010000058.1:0-14058 GCA_050123495.1 Desulfobacterales bacterium | reverse complement strand
ATAGCGGCAGTCCGTGTCAACAACCCCCGCCGTCTTTTATTTCAAGCGCAACAGGTTTAAACGATATGGCGCCAAGTCAGCCTAGAAGTGGTTTCAAAACCCCATCTAAGTCCCAATGGCTGCGTTGCCCCGCAAGCGGGACGCCTTGATGCATACATTAATCTGTTTAGATCAGACATGCAATCCCGCGTTCAAGCGGGAAACCTGATCTGAGGTTTTGAAACCACTTCTAGGATCATCAATCAAGCGGCAGCAGCTTCGAGTTTGCGCTTGCGGTTACGCTGCAAAAACCAGATCAGCACCAGCAGCCCCAGCGCCGGTATAAACATGAGCTGTTTCGGCAGGCGCTGAGTCGGCACCTTAATGTTCAAGATCTCCTGGTCAAAGTCGATCCCGGCTTTTTCCGCAGCGCTCGAGAAGACCACATTGTCAATCAGGATTTTATCCGCTTCATTGCGTGTTTCAAGCCCGATGGCTTCGAGTCTCTCTGCACCGGTACCTTCATTTCCGACCGCCAGCATGACGGTTTTATTATAGGCTTTGCCTTTTAAATCCTCCCCTGCCACCTCGAGGATTAATTGGGAGCCGGGTTCCATCCCTGCCACCATTTGTTCAAGTTTGGCGGGCGCCTCCTGTGCCAGCGGCGGAAAAACCATGTCCCACCAGAAACCGGGGCGAAAAAGGGTGAACGCCACGAGCAACAGCGCAGCGGTTTCCCAGATGCGGCTTTTGGTCAGGAAGTATCCCTGAGTACCGGCGGCAAATGCCAGCATGGCGATAATAGAGGCCACGATCACAATTAGCAAATGGAACCAGTTGGCGACCCCGATGAGCAAAAGCTCGGTGTTGAAGATGAAGATAAACGGCAAAACAGCTGTGCGAATGTCGTAGGTAAAGCCCTGGATACCGGTGCGGATCGGATCACCGCCGGATATGCCGGCAGCCGCAAAAGCCGCCAGCCCGACGGGCGGCGTGTCGTCGGCCAGGATGCCGAAGTAGAAGACAAACAAATGCACCGCAATCAAGGGCACGATCAGACCGGCTTTGGCGCCCAGACCGACGATCACCGGCGCCATCAGGGTCGACACCACGATATAGTTGGCCGTTGTCGGCAGTCCCATCCCCAAGAGAAGGCTGATCATGGCGGTAAAGATTAGGATCAACACCAGGTTCCCGCCCGAGATGAACTCGACAAATTCTGTCATGACCAGCCCGATACCGGTGAGGGTGACGGTCCCGACGACAATACCGGCCGCGGCCGTGGCCACACCGATGCCGATCATATTTTTTGCACCGGCGACCATACCTTCAATTAAATCAATAAAGCCGTTTTTAACGGAGAATTCATCGCCCTTCATTTTGCGGAAAATGCCTTTTAAAGGCCTCTGGGTGATGACAATAAATATCAGCAGCACCGTCGCCCAGAAAGCCGAAAGTGACGGTGACAACCGTTCCACAACCAGACACCACATCAGCACCACGATGGGCAACAGGAAGTAATATCCGGCCTGGGCGGTGGGACCCAATTGCGGCAACTCTTTGATTTCATGGCTGGTATCCAGTTCCGGCACTTTACATGCAAAAGCGAGCAGCAAAAGGTAGGCCACAAACAGCAATACACAGACAATGTATATGGTTGCGCCGCCGGCAACGGTTTTAATCCAGCCCAACCCAAAGTAAGTGATGCCGCCCACGATGATCAAAAACAAAAAGGTCATGACGGCTGAGAGCAGCTTCTGGGACAGGGTTTTTGTTACCGTTTTTTCCATACCCTTGAGACCCATCTTACCGGCCTCAAGGTGGACGATATAGACAAGCGCGATATAAGAAATGATCGCCGGCAGGAATGCGTGCTTGATCACCTCGATATAGGAGATGCCCACATATTCGACCATTAAAAAAGCTGCTGCCCCCATCACCGGCGGCATCAACTGACCGTTGGTCGAACACGCCACCTCGACCGCTCCGGCTTTTTCGGCTTTAAAACCAACTTTTTTCATCAAAGGGATCGTGAACGTACCGGTAGTGACGACATTGGCAATCGACGATCCAGATACCAGGCCGGTCATCCCGGAAGATACCACCGCGGCTTTGGCCGGACCTCCCCGAAGGTGGCCGAGCGCGGCAAAAGCAACGCGAATAAAGTAGTTGCCGGCACCGGCCTTTTCGAGCAGCGAACCGAACAGCACGAACATAAATACCATTCCGGTCGAAACCCCCAGCGCAACCCCAAAAACACCCTCGGTCGACAGCCAGTAATGGGACATCCCCTTGACCAGACTGGCGCCTTTATGGGCGATGACATCGGGCATATAAGGACCGCCAAAGGTATAGCAGATGAACACCGCGGCGACCACCATCAGCGGGGGGCCCAGTGCGCGTCGCGTCGCCTCCAGCAGTACCACCAGACCCACAACAGCGACAACCAGATCCAGTGTGGTCGGATCGCCCGAGCGTTCTGCCAATCCATCATAAAAAATAAATAGATAGGCCGCGCAAAACGCCGCCACCAGAGCGACCCCCCAGTCCTGAACCGGGACGTAGTTTCGGGGCGAGGATTTAAAAGTCGGATAGGCCGTATAGGCCAGGAAAACGGCGAAAGCCAGGTGAATCGATCGGGCCTCGGTATCATTTAAAACAAAAATATTAAAGATAAAAGGTAAGGGAGATGCATACCAGAGCTGGAAAAGGGTCCAGACCAGCGGTACATAAAAAAGAATATTTTTAGCAATGGCTCCGGTTGGATTACGAGCCCCCGTCTCCGTCTCGGCAATCATCTCCTCAAGCTCTTCTTCAGATTTCAGGCTTGCTGTCGATTCGGTCATGGCGATGATTCCTTCTGTGAGAATTATTGATCTATGTGTTTGCGGCGGGTTAGCTCAGGAAAGATTGAAAAATATCCCGCACTCCCGCTTACGGTGCGGCAGGGGATCTTTTTGGCAAGAATTCTGTATAGCGATGTTCGTTTCGATGTTCCCCTGATGTTGCCGGTTCAAAATCATCTCAGCGAGTGTGTAAAGCAGGCATGCCGCAGTATCCGGCAGCACTGGAAAAAGTGCGCCGATTAACCGGCGCACTTTTATTTTTCGAGGCTACATCAAGCCCGCTTCTTTATAATATTTCATTGCGCCTGGGTGCAAGGGAGCCGAAAGCCCATCCTTAATCATCTCCTCTTTTTTCAGAACCTTAAAGGCCGGATGAAGCTTCTTGAAATCATCAAAATTCTCGAACACCGCCTTGACGACATTATAGATGACATCTTCAGGGACTTTGGCCGAGGTCACAAACGTGGCGCCGACACCAAAAGTTTGGGTGTCACTGTCTGTTCCACGGTACATGCCACCGGGTATAACAGCCGTTCGGTAGTAGTCGTTATTTTTTACCAGTTCGTCAATCTTTGGACCGGTTACCGGGACCAGCACCGAGTCGCAGGAGGTGGTCGGTTCTTTGATGGAACCGCTGGGGTGACCTACCGTAAATACGATAGCGTCGATCTTGTTGTCGCACAGTGCTTTGCCCTGCTCGGCGGATTTCAGCTCGGACGCCAGTTTAAACGTTTTTTTGTCCCAGCCATAGGCCTTCATAACCACTTCCATCGTGCCGCGCTGACCGGAGCCGGGATTGCCGATGTTAACCCGTTTACCCTGGAGGTCTTCGAACTTTTTGATGCCGGAATCGGCACGGGCGATCACCGTAAACGGCTCGGGATGAACCGAGAATACGGCGCGCAGATCTTTGTTTGGACCCTTGTCTTTGAACCTGCTGGTCCCATTATAGGCGTGGTACTGCCAGTCGGACTGGACAACCCCCATATCCAGCTCGCCGGCGGCAATGGTGTTCAGGTTATAGACGGATCCAGCGGTGCTTTCAACCGAGCAGCGGATGCCGTGTTCCTTCCGGCCTTTGTTCACCAGGCGGCAGATCGACCCGCCGGTGGGATAGTAAACGCCGGTCACACCGCCGGTACCGATGGTGACGAATTGTTGATCCGCCGCCTGCGTCGGTGCAACGCTCAAGAAAAGGACCAACCCAAAAAACAGGGCCATGCTGATAATGATTGCTTTTTTCATTTGAACCTCCTTAATTTGAAAATTAACATTTCAAGGTCCATTGGCCAGTTACGTCAATAAATGTGATCAATACCTTTCTCTTCTGTACTTCACACGCATAACGCGTTTTTTCTTCTCATATAGCGGAAATGGATAAGAAAGGTTTTGTGTCACCCCACAGTGATTTATTGCAAACTATCCAAGAGCATAGACGTTGTCAAGAATATAAACGCATTTTAGTGAATGAAATTTAATAAGAATTTGAACGCCGGTAACGTTAGGGTAGTGGCTTGGCCGGGTCGATTTCAGCTTTACCCATGGCAGTGGATGCGAAAAAGAATTTGCAAGGATAAAAAATCCTCGTGCTAAGATCTCATCAGACCGGCTTGTTTATAATATTTAAGCGCTATCTAAACGCATAAAAAAACAGGGCCAATTTTGACCCTGCTTTGTTGTTTTCATCTGCCTGAAGAGGCCTTCTTATCCCCGGGAGATGCCTTGCGGTGGATAGGGTTAATTTACATCTTTAAAGAATAAAACGGTCAGTCCGAGAAAAACGCTTAAAATCAAAGCATACTATCTTGCATTGTCTTTTACTGCCATTTTAAATTTTCCTTGCGAATTTGTTTTAGTAGCGTTCTTAATTGAAGCTTTTATTCCCAAAAAAAATAGAAAATATTTTTGATTTGCGAATTCACTGTGATTGTTTTTTCTATTTGACTTAAATCAATTGCATTTTCTCAAGTCACATATAAAAATACGGATATCTAAAATCTGTGTAACCCTCAGATGTCTCCGAAAGGAGGTCAAAAAGATGTGCGAGAGCTTTAAAACCAAATGTGTCTGCGGGAAAAAAACGGCCGAGATATTTTTTGGGAAAATGGTTTTAGCGGAATCTTCGGTAACGCAGGTCTATTGCCCCAAATGCAGTCAGGAGATAGATGCCGAGCGCAATGACCGGGTATGGGACAACCACTGGATACTTGAGCTGGATATGGACGTTTTGCGCACGCATGCCGCTTCAATGGGGATTGCACCCCAGGAAGTCACCGCCGAATGGGTTTTTGACCAGGGGTATGCCACCTGGGTCGGAATCACACCGGATGATACCGAAAGAAGAAACCAGGAGCGCGATGAAATCCAGAAGCTTGCCAAAACCGATCTGCATGCCTACTACCAGGCGATGAAAGAATGGGGACTGGGCCGTGAAAAGAAGTTTATGGCGGAAGGCTGGCGCAAGATGCGGTCCTCCGCATAAAAAGGCTTAAATCCCAATTTTTTACGGATCCCTTGTCTTGTGCCTTTAGTCACTTAATTTTGACCGCTTTCTATAAAAATTTTACGAAAACCAAATTCTCCCGGAGCATGGTTTAAGACCCTCCCGGTTCTTCTAACCATTATCCGATCGCGGCTTTGAAATTTTCATCGACTTTTTCCCAGTTGATGACGTTAAAAAACGCCATGATATATTCCGGCCGACGATTCTGGTATTTCAAATAATAGGCGTGTTCCCAGACGTCCAGGCCAAGAATCGGTATTTGACCATGACTTAAAGGACTGTCTTGATTGGGTGTCGTTGTGATTTCAAGTTCACCATTATTTAACACCAGCCAGGCCCAACCACTGCCAAAAAGCAAAGCGGCTGCACTTGAAAATTTTTCTTTAAACGTATCGTAATCACCAAATTTTGATTTTATCGCATCTCCAACGTCACCGCCAAAATCGACTTCTTTCCACAAAAGGGGCCAGAAAAAGCTGTGATTGGCATGGCCGCCGCCATGATTTCTGACAGCGGTTCGAATATTTTCCGGTACGGAATTGAGATCCTTTATGAGGTCCTCTGCGCTTTTCTTTTGCAAATCATCGAAATCTTCCAGAGCTGCATTGAGCCTGTCGACGTAGGTCTGGTGATGTTTGGTATGATGAATTTGCATGGTTTGTTCATCGATGTAAGGTTCCAACGCATTATATGCATATGGAAGCGCGGGCAATTTATGGGTCATAGTTCCACCTCCCATTTTCGTCATTAAAATGTTAATAAAATTGATTAAAATTAGATGGATTTATTGATCAGACTTCGCTAACAGTTTTAACTATAAGCACTAAATTTAATCTCACAACCTTTTCATTTGACATGAAATATATATAAATATCAAATAGTTAGATTATTTTCGCGCCACAATTTTACTTAGAGGTCGTGCCTGATGTCCCGTGCCAGACGTGTTTCAGACTTTCTTGCTTTAACGAAAAGTACAGTCGGTTTGCTGTTCATGGTGGTATTGGTGGGTATGGGCGAGCGCATGGCCGAGCGCTTTTTGCCAATTTATTTGCTGGCGCTTGGCGGCGGGGTCATTTCTATCGGGCTTTTAAACGGATTGGATAATTTCCTGTCGGCGATTTATGCTTTTCCCGGAGGGTATCTTTCCGAGCGCATTGGAACCAAGCGCGCGCTTCTGGTTTTTAATTGTATGGCAATGGCCGGGTTTTTGGTGGTGATTCTACTTCCGGCGTGGCAGGCGGTCCTGATCGGCGCGATTTTTTTTCTGGCCTGGTCGGCGATCTCCTTACCTGCGACCATGGGCCTGATTGCCAGGGTGCTGCCGACAACAAAGCGTACGATGGGGGTTACGATGCATTCGCTTGTGCGGAGATTTCCGATGGCGCTGGGACCCATTTTGGGGGGCTTATGCATCGGCGCATGGGGGATTAAAAGCGGTGTTCGCGTGGCCTTTAGCGTCGCATTTGTTCTAGCTTTTATGGCCGTTTTGCTGCAGCAAAAATTAATCGAAGATGATTCAAGCAAGCAACCGGATGATGAATATGGCCCCCAGCCCGAAAAAAATCCCTTCAAGCTGTTTCAATTCATGGATACTTCCCTCAGGCGTTTGCTGGCTTCAGACATACTGATACGCTTTTGTGAACAGATCCCTTATGCCTTTGTTGTTGTGTGGTGCATGCAGGCGATTACCCGCCCGGTCTCGGCTTTTCAGTTCGGCATTTTGACCAGCATCGAAATGGCCACCGCGGTACTCGTTTATATTCCGGTTGCCCACCTGGCGGATAAAAGCACAAAAAAGCCATTTGTGGTGATCACATTTGTCTTTTTCACATTTTTCCCTCTGGCACTTATATTCTGCCAGTCTTTTGTGTGGTTGGTACCCGCATTTGTGCTCAGGGGTTTAAAAGAATTCGGCGAGCCGACCCGCAAAGCACTCATTCTGGATCTGGCACCGGAGAACTGCAAAGCCGGTATGTACGGACTTTATTATCTCATCCGCGATGTGTGCGTCTCGATTGCCGCTTTTGGCGGCGCATTTCTATGGCAGATCAGCCCAACAACGAATTTTATGGTCGCATTTTTATTCGGCGTCGTGGGGACGATTGGATTTGCACGTTATGGTACGGATGTTATACCGACTCGACACCGACAATCTCGGGGATTTTCTTTTTGACATAGGCTTCAATGCCCTGTTTCAGGGTCATCTGGGACATGGGACACCCGCCGCAGGCACCGGTCAACCGAACCTTGACAATGCCGTCTTGCACGTCCACCAGCTCCACATCGCCACCATCGGCCTGAAGTGACGGTCGAATTTCATTCAATGCGCTTTGAACCTGTTCTTTCATTTTTTTCTCCTACTAATACTACTGCGGTGTTTTCATTTCGTTTGCGTTAAACTCTTAAAGCTTAAACTATACCACTCAGTGGTATTCGTCAAGTCATGGACGGCTATTTTCAATTTTTTATTCGCCGCAGGCCCCGGACAGGCAGCCGCCGCAAACTGAATAGGACACCCGGTTGCGGGACTTCGCATTTCTGCGAATTTAAAATCCGATTGACACCCCAGCTTGAGTTGGGTTAATCATTATACGTTCCTCGATAAGCCGCGTGTTATTCCTATCAACTTTTAAAATTTGAAACGCTCAATTTAGGTCAGAAACGGGATAAATTAACGATCAAACCCGCTTAATTCTCCAATACGGGTGCCAATCTCTAATTTAAAGGAGAAAGGGGCTTACAAATGATTGAATCTATTTATCAGGTCCTGGCAAAATTCGGTTACACACATCCTCTGCACCCGCCGGCCACCCATTTGCCGGCAGGACTGATCATCGGGGCATTTGCATTTGCTCTGCTTGCGTGGATTTTCAATCGTAAAAACCTGGCCCGAACCGCACGCCATTGCCTCATTCTGGCGTTGATTACGGCTGTGCCGACGATCCTGCTGGGACTCATGGACTGGCAGTATCGTTTTGGCGGTGCCTATCTTTTTGAGATAAAAATGAAAATGATTTTAGGCGGAACACTTTTGCTCTTGCTTCTCATCGCTGTCATTTACGATGCATTGGCCGGAGCCTTTACCAAAACTGGATTGGCAATTTATACGCTCTGCCTGTTGGCCGTGATCGGTCTGGGGTATTTTGGTGGAGAACTGGTCTACGGAACCAAAACTCCGCCAGGCCAGGAAGTTAAAGGCCTGGCAGCCGAAGGTGCAATCGTCTTTAAGCAAAACTGCTCGGCCTGTCACCATACGGATAGCACCGCGACCAAGGTCGGACCCGGGCTGATGGGCGTCTTTAAGCAGACCAAATTTCCGATCAGCGACCAGCCGGTGTCTGATGAGAACTTTCGCCAGATCTTAAAGACACCCTTCAGTAAAATGCCGCCGTTCGGGCACCTTTCAGCTGAACAAGTTGAGGCATTGCTGGATTATCTAAAAACGCTTTAGAACTTATCTCATAGGATAAGATATTGAAATGATTGAGCAAATATCAAAAAAAAGGAATTCGGGGGCACTCATTTTTTTAGTGTTGGCCGGGTTACTTTTTTGGAATTTGTCGGATGCATGGGGGCAAACGTTTATATCCGGAAAAGTAATCACTTCAGATGGAAAGATCGTGGCCAGTGGTGTCGTGGCGCTTGAAAAAGGCGAGCTTCATAACAACGCCTTCCTCACAGGGAGCGCCATTGGATCCGATGGTACCTTTAAAATACCGTTACCATCCGGAGGACCGTGGGGCTTACATGTCTACAGTGAAGGCTATATTTACTTTCCGCTTCAGGTGCAAATCAAAGCGGGAACGGATAATGAGATCCCGGTGATTTTGCCGGTTGACGGGAAAAAGGATGATGATCCGCGCATTTCAAACATCCGTTTTAACAAAATTTCCGATCAAGTTTTTCAAATCAAAATGCGGGTTGATGATCCCAACAATAACCTGGGCCCGCAGATGCTGGCAGTCGACACCCAGCGTTTTCGATCCTATCGCCTGGTACCGGATAGCGGTGATCTCAAAGATAAAAAAGCGGATTTTCCGAGCGAGGATTATGTATCTCCCTTTATCCCTCTGCCGCTCGATGGCGAAGATCCTAAAAACTGGCTGTTTGTGGTGGCGGATCATCAATGCAGCAATGGCCCTATCTACAATGGTTTGAACCAATCCGTGCATAAACCGCCGGTCGCGCACGCTGAAAAACTAAAATGTGAAGTTGCCGGTATCTGGAAGTCCAACTTCGACAAAGTCTATCAATTTTCTCAGGGGGCTCCCGGTATGTTCAGCGGCAAGCAGTTCGAGGGGGATATCCTGATCGATAAAATGGATCAAAAAGACGATAAGGTCATCATGGAATTTCGGTTCAAAGGCGAAAAAGGGCAGGCCGAACTTCAACTGGTATGCAAGGAAAACCAGATCGGGTTGCAGGGCGGCTTCAGCCTTCCGAGTCGTTCCGGCGACTGGGTTTTTGCCAAACTGCAGAATGCCAAAGCAGCGGGATCCGGTAGCGATCTGTTTAACGCCAATTGCGCTATCTGTCATTATCACGACCGTAAAGAAACGAAAGTGGGTCCCGGGTTGCAAGGCCTGTTTAAAAACTCGAAGCTTCCAAAGTCCGGCCGCGCCGCCAACGAAAAGAACATCCGTGAGACGATTATCAATGGGCGTGAGAAGATGCCGCCGTTCAAGCATCTAAAAGACGATCAAATAAATGCGATTATTGACTATTTGAAATCTTTATAAATTGAAAAAAGCGATTTATTTTATCCGGATTTTATCAATACTGGTTGGCATTCTTCTGATGGCGATTGGCGTTAATTTCGCCGATTCGGATATGCTTTTAAAACCTCCCGGGCTCAGATTAATCAGTGAGCCGACAACGGTTATCCCGGCAACCTATCACTATGTAAACCAGAAACGGGAGCTTCCGCGATATCGGAACGCGTCCGGAACCCTGCTGAAGGGATGGTCCAGACAATTCATAAAAACGCGCCGATTTTCAAGTGATCAAAGCGCCTGGGTCTATTACCGCCAATCGGATTTAAAGCGTACCAAAGTGATAAAAACCGACGGTCTGCCTGATACAATGCGAATCTGGCCGGTTGGGACCATCCTTATTCTTGAAGGATACAAGGGGGATGCCTCGCACCCTGCTGATTCCGATCTTCTGGAAATTGAAATCATGACCAAATTGGATTCTGGAGGTTTGGCCGACGCTGAAAAATTCTTTCCGGTTGACTGGAGTTATACGCGCTACACTCCGGATGGGACCTGGTCGCTGTCCGGGGAGAAGCTAAACGAATGCCATCAATGCCACAGTATTGCATTTCGACTTACCGGGGATCTTGTTTTTACCCCGTTCCGCTAGTATGCCGACCCTTATGTACTTTGCAAGGCACAGGTTTATTTTAGGTTTCAGGTGTCGGGTGTCAGGTGTCAGGTCATTTCGGAAAATATAGCGGCTGCGGCCGCGCAGGCGGGTATCAAGATTCGGAAGAATTAATAGGGATCATCCAGGAAGCGCAGTGCTTGGCAGCAAGAATAGGATTTCCTGACACCTGAACACTGAAACCTGAAACCATCGTCACTACGATATTCGGTGCTTGAAATTTTCTTAATTCATGATTTCAACTAAACTTAAATATACGGCACTACTGAAAAGGCTGTCTAAAATCTTGCCGTGGCTGCATTTTGCGGGGGCCTGTCTGGTCTTTGTGCTCCTTTATCTTTTTACGGCCATCCACAGCCAGCTGGGCCAGGAAATTTCTGCGGGTGAAAGTTCTGGATTTGCCTGGCTGGCAATTCACATATTTGCCTTTATGGGTCTGGCCGGGGGCTATTTGATCCTAGTTGCCGGGTTACAGCACGCCTGGATCCGATTAAATCACGACCCTTATGCAGGTGCGCTTAAAATACCGGTTGGCATTCAGTTTTTATCTGTTGGATTTTTGGCGCCGGCTGTTTTCAATAGCTGGCGCAACTTAACATCGGTGTTAACCTTTCTCTTGCTGGCTTCAATTTTCATGCAGGGGTATGCTCTTCTCTGGTATCAACAGTTTAGCAATAACCACGCCCCATGCCGATTGCGGCAAAGAGAGTCTCACACGCGCTTGTTTCTTGCGCTGCTCTTTTTTTTAAATGTCTTGATTGCCCACCTGGATCCTTCCTGGCATCGGCTAAAAGATTATATTCATCTAAATTCGGGCATGGAGATTGTCCTGGGTAAACTCATCCCCGCGGTTATTGCCGGTACAACAGGGCTGTGGTTTGGCATCGTTACGCTGGCACTAATCGCGCTACCGGCTTTTTTCCAGGCCAAATTAGACCAGAAAACCGCCCTGAAAGGGCTTTCATTTTTTTTGCCGTTTTTTCTGCTTTCAGGATTTTACACGGCCATCACGCTTTGCGCCCTGACATATGCGATTGAATGGCAGGTCAATACGCTCGGCCTCAGACCCGCTGTCTTTTCGCTGGCCTTTGTGCTGTGTGCAATCAGCGGGGCCCTCTGGTCAATTGCTTACAGCCGGATTCTAAACTATCTGCCCCGGAATCGTAAATTGAGTCCGGCGGGACTTATTTGTGTTTCCTTAGGCGTTTTATTTATATACCCGCTGTTTTGGCTGGTTACCTCAAAACCCTATCGCCGATCTTCATGGGTGGTTTTGATATTATCAACGGTATTACTGAGCGGATTTGCGGCTTATGTGTTGCTGTATGGAGATTTATTTAATCCGTGGTTCACCGTTTTTTCTTACCTGAAAAGCATTCTTTTGAAAATTTTAACATTGGTGATCGCCGGAGCGCTGATACTGTTTTTTGAAGAGGTGATTTCTGCTGAAACGACACGATCACCCGGATTCGGAAGACCCTGGGCGTTGATGGTCTTGGTCTTTTTGCTTGGATTTTTCCCCTTTGGAATTCTGAATAAATATCCGACTTCCAAAGCAACGCTTCTGCAGTTTAGTGACCTTACCCGGGTAGAAGCAGCCTATGCCAGAGAGCTTTCCGGGTTATTAAAACTGGATTCCTGGGTCCGCCTGGGTCAAAACCCGGATTTTAATCAACAGCCCCACCCCTGGCCGCAGCCGTGGAAACTAGAAAAGACCCATCCATCCTTACTTCCTGAAGATTTTAATCTCATGGTGATCGTTGTTGATGCGCTCAGAGGCGATGCGTTCCATTCCGCCGGCTACCATCGTAACCTGACCCCGTTTTTGGATCAATGGGCCCGGGAGGAGACTGTTTCATTTCGCCGGGCTTACAGCCAGGGGGGCGGCTCCTTTGCAGCATTTCCTTTTCTGGTCGCCGGTAGAAGTCGATTCGATCTTTACGCACCGGCCTTATACCGGGAAAACCTTTTTCTTAAGATTGCCCAGGCAGAAGGCATCCGGCATTTTATGGTCATGCAGGGATTTGGCCCGCGATCCATATTTCCGCCTGAAAATTCGGTCATCGAGCTAACCATACCCCGGGCAGCAAGCGATCGGCGCACGGCCACCGCAGATGAAGTTTTTAACTCAGCCCGTGAAGCCATCACGAAAATTACCGCAGGTGAGCGCTTTCTTTGTTTTTTACATTTGATGGATGTGCACAATGATCTCTGGGAAAAACCCGGTGGAAAAGATTTTGGCGACACGCCCAGAGATCTTTACGATCATAATCTTTCTTATCTGGACAGCGCCTTTGAGCGCTTTGTCAACTGGCTGAAAGCAAATCATATTTACGAAAAAACCGTCATCCTGTTTACCTCGGACCACGGGGAACAATTCTGGGAACACGGTGCCAGCCTGCATGGGCACACCCTTTATGAGGAGGAAATTCGAATTCCAGCCATTCTTTTTGTAAATGGAATTCAAAGACGTTTTGAAGATGTTCCCGTGGTTGCCGCGGATATGATCCCCACCATTGCCGAGCTGGCCGGCTATTCAATCGATCCGCCCTATGATGATCCCCGCATGGGCATTTCCCTTGTCCCGCTTATTTTTAAAGATGAACGCGACCGTTATCTTAAAAGAGACATTGTCGGCAGGGCCTCCTTTAAGCGCCGCTATTTTTTATTTCGAAACTGGCAGTGGAAATTCATCTATTTCGCCGAGCTGGACCTATTGCAGTTATTTAATGTCAAGCAAGATCCCATGGAGAAAAAAAACCTGATAGAAGAAAAACCCCAGCTGGCCGCCGAGCTGGAGCAGGAGCTACTGGGCTATCTGAAACAGGTGGAAGGGAAAACGTATCGCTCGCTGCTGACATCCTCTGCGCGCGATGCGGCCCCATATGCCGGCGCCGCCCGGCGCTGAACGCGTTAACGGTTCAGTCACGATCGTCCATCTGATATTCTTCTCTTCGCATGTTGACACGTCCTAATATCATCCCTACATTTGCAGGTAATAAATAGAATCCCGAATCTAGCAGTTAATCTTCTTAGACAGAGAAAAAAATTCTAAAGGTGCTCTAGAGTTAGAAGTGCCCAGAATGCCTAAAGTTGCGGAATTAAACCCGGCGATAGCCTCGGGGTCGAGCGATCATATTCATATTAAAAGATGGCGCATAGCGAAACCGTAATTGAGGCATTTTAGCTCATTTTTAATTTTAACTTATTTGTTGTTGTAAACACTTTGCCAGGTTCCATTCATTACCATCGGGTGTTCGATGAACTTTTGAGATAGCTTCCATATATGGGAACCATCTTCCATCAAGATCATATGTCTTGCCCATATTAAAAAGGAGACGAAAT
>JASFGZ010000057.1:0-14478 GCA_050123495.1 Desulfobacterales bacterium | reverse complement strand
ATATCGCATCAACAAATACCTTTCGGTAGGTGGAGGGGTCAGTATGGTGGTTTCAAATTATGAAGCCAAGACGGCTCTTAGAAACCTGGAACCCGGTAGTTCTGACGGTCGGCTCAAATTCGAAGACTACGATGTGGGCTACGGCGCCAACGCGGGTTTGATGATCGAGCCCAAAGAGGGCACCCGCTTTGGCATCACCTACCGATCCAAGGTGGACTTGGAGTATGAGGACAAACCGGATCTAAATGGTGTAGGGCCTTTGCTGCAAGCGGCGTTAAACGCCACGGGGTTGGCTGGATCGAAAGTAACGCTCGACATGGAACTCCCCCAGGCGATTATGACAAGCGCTTATCATGAGTTCACAGATAAGCTGGCAATCATGGGTAATGTCGGCTGGCAGAATTGGAGCAGTTTCGGCAATATCGATGTGTCCATCGACAGCGACACATCAACGAGTGCCACCCAAGACCTGGGCTATGACGACACGTGGCATTTCGCTCTCGGGATCCAGTATCGCATTGCAAAGCCCTGGCTGCTTTCCACTGGTTTTGCCTATGATACGTCTCCAGCCGATAGCGGCAAAAAACGCTCACCCGCCTTGCCGCTGGACCGTCAAATTCGCGTGGGGGCGGGTGTACAATACGAATTAAACCAGGATATCACCTTAGGTGCGGCTTACGAATATCTGGATTTGGGCGACGCCAACATCGATCGGACGGGTGGGATTCTGAGGGGCGATCTGAAAGGTGACTACAAAAAGAACCGCATCCATTTCATTGGTTTAAATGTGGCTTGGAAGTTTTAGTAAGGTGTTAATATTAAGATCAGCCTGTCTATCGTAGATACCTTAGAAGTAAAAACTATATCTAACTTTTGGGTTGCGCAACGAAATCATTAATTTTGTTGATTTGTGGGTTTCGGCTATGCTCCTTAAATTCCCATTTTTTAAATATATCATCTGCAAATCTTAAAAATAAACCGCTTTGCCCAAAAGCCTGGGTCTCACAGATCCGGTGGGGAAAAATAGAAGAACCGATCGCTGTTATTTATCACAGATATCCAAAGAAGCTTGGTTTAGCAGATATTGGCATCCTAATACAAACCAAGGGAATGTCAGAGTTAATAGTACGTTGAGTTGAAATATGTATGATCAAATCTGGATTTTTACAGCTGTAGTGAGGCGAGGAATTTTTACCTTTTACGCTAAAATTGCGCTAAAGTCCTCTGAGGGCACCAGGATTGATGACAATCTGACAAATCGAGAATAAGGCGGCGTATATGGTTCATTCCTCTGTATATCGAAAATCGCAACAGTCACCACCTTCCATGATGGTTTTGGTTCGCTTTAATTTTATTTTTGGATTAAACCCTTCCAAAAAATAAAAATCTCTAATGCAAGAAAGAATGCATCCAAATTTTTTGACACCTAATTTTTCATATATCTCAGCGTATCCACAATAAGAAACGTCAAAAAATAATTCTTTTTCAGTTTCCTTTATCATTTTTATTTCGAGTCCATCGTCCTTAGCCCATACTTCTTGCGCTATTTTAGACAGTTCGGCAATGGAGTTTCCTGAATATTCGCCTGCTAAAGTTTTCCCTGATAATATCGCATCTTCCCTGATCACTTCTTTTGCGATGCGGACGGCCTTGTCATAGCCGATTTCATTCGCAAATGCGCTGATGAGTGACGCAACAATCGGTGCTTGTACCTCTCTACGTTTGAGATGCGTTATCTTCATTTTCTGCCTCTTTCTTGTTGATAATATCTAAGTTTTGAATAAATTATTTGTGGATAATGACGACGCCTTCAGTGGCATTGACGGTTAGATGCTGTCCGGTTTGCAGCATCTGGAAGGCGCTACCATCAAGAGAGATAATCGGTATTTCTTTTTCATAAAAATGCTTACAAACAACGGGTCCTGTGGCCAGGATGGGTTCGGTTCTCACATTCACAATTGCTGCCGGTGATTTGTCCACTCGGGCCAATTCCAAAATAATCAGTGAGCCGGTACTCGACCCCTTGCCAAAGGGAAACACCAGGACCTTCCCCGCCACGCTCTGGTTGAAAAGCTCATGACGCGGGTCGTTGATAAGGCCGTTTACGGGATCGACCCCGCCCCAGAAACTAATGGGCTGCGAGGTTGTTAGCGCCTCTCCCCTGGCAACACCCGGTACGACACAACAGCCCCTTATTTTTTTCTCCACGGCGATTTCCTTTTAAAGATTTTTCCGCGCACAGCCGTTTCAACACAATTTTCGAGATTTCCAAAGGCCGTATCAAGACCCCTCTGGGAAAAGCAGTAGTTGGCAAACTTGGCAGAATCGGTCATAGCGGCACTAAAGTGCCAGGTTTCTTTGGGATATTGTAATGGACATCCGTCGGTAAATACCATAATACCCGCAGCGGTCAGATCCGCCAGAATACCATTATTTTTTATCCATGCATAAACGCTTCTGTTCGTAAATACCCAAAATACGACCGAACTGTGGATTTTTTTCCCCTTAGTCAGTTGCGCCAGCTTGATAAACTCGGACGGCGAGTAATGCGGGCAACCGGTGACAATCAGGTCGACCGCATCGCTTTGCATCGTCCAGAGTCGATCTTCCGCCCTCTGAATCAATTTAGGGGTTATATCATATACGTTTTCGGGTTTATTTCCATGAAGGCACATCTTCAGCGTCTGCGCCTCAGGGGTGATCCCGACCATATGGAACAGGCCCACCGCACCGGATGAAGCCGCTGCGGCACAAAAGCCCTTGAGGCTGTCAATTTTAATATCATGAGGGATTCCGGTGATCGCCGCTACCTGATCTGCGGCTATCTCTCCCAAAAGATATCCCAGAAGCGGATAAATCGCCTCATTTGCAAACATCTGGGTCGTGATGTCTTTTAGCCGAATCAACATCCTGGCCTTTCGATTTTCAGTTAGATGAAGACCGAATTTGGGAACCTTTCCGATGATCGCCGCACAGATATCCATGAGATCTGCATACCGATTGGTCCTCGCGCCGATGATTGAGTTGGCAAAAGCGATGGCATTTGACTCGCCCCAGGCAATCTGTTCCCCGAATCGAGGAATTATTCCGTGTTGATAGGGAGCACAGGTCCACGTAGGGATCGCCCTCATTTTTAGATAGGCCTTTTCCATGCGTTTGTGCTTTGATAGGACTTCAGGGGGGACGCGGTATTCTTTCCACCGCTGGAGGTCGATCGAGCTGGGGTTGAGCGAAGTGGGGACCGCTACTTCGGCTCCCAGCTCGGCCATTTTTTCGGTAAATTCCAATCCGGCATCTACCATGTAAAGGGTGGCATCGATATGTACCTGCGACACCCGCATCAGTTCCTTGGCGCCGAAAAGCGCTCCCAACTCGACCAGCACCGCTAGCGCGATTCTTGCAGCTTCGCCTTGTTCGCCATCAAGGATGCTTTTTTCCCTATCGGTTAAACGCATAGCGCTTCGCCCTGTTTGACATGATGCGTAATTCTAACGAGAATTTCAGCTTTTGTTCCGAATCGAGTTTCAGCTTAAACATTCATAAACACTTTGAAGCGTAAGGATTTTTGCGTCGCAGCGACGCAAATGCAAATTCGTCATTGGAGTAAACAAAATCAGATAAATTATCAAGCGTAATATTCTGCGAATCGAGCATTGCTCATTTATGCTACAGCTACGGCCTGGTTTTTGCCCGTTTCTCATTTATAAAAAAAGCCATGATCATACCCGCAAGCGCAACCACGCCGAATGAAAAAAATACAGCATGGTAAGACTCAAAGAAATCGGCGATTTTCCCTGAGACCGGTGTCGTGATAATACCGGATGCACTCGTAAATGTTGCCAGAAACCCCATGGCGGTGGCTGATAATTTTCGTGACAGAATGTCCGATGGATAGGCTGCCAGGAGAACATCGGGCATCAGGATCATCAGCCCTACAACGGCCAGTATGACGGCAGCCAGAGTGATACTCAGTCTGAGGGACAAAAGGAAAGACGAGCCCGCAAGCACAGCCATGCCTAAAAAGATAAGCGGCTTGCGCCTGCCCCCAAAAATGCGGTCTGAAAGAAAACCACCTAACGGAGAAGCAAATACACCCGGCAGCAGGATTAAAAAAGAAACGGTGCTGGCGCGGTCAATCGACATGGCATAGGTTTCCTTAAGAAAAGATGGAATCCATACCAGACATCCGAACTGGACGTAGACGAAGAAGAAATAGACCAAGGCCACCATCCACAATGTGCGATTTGACAAAACAACAGAGAATCGTGACCTCGTATCACTGTCGATCTGTTGTTCTAGATGGACTTCATCTTCAAAGTCAGACAGCCCCTTCTCACGAGGATGATCCCTGACCAAAATCCAGAATATTAGGGCGGTTGCTGCCATCATCAGGGGTGGGATGATAAAAGAACTGCGCCATCCCAGATGCTCGCCGATATATCCGGAAAGCCGGATTCCGACACTGCTGCCGCCGGTGACACAGGTTGCAAACAATCCGATAGCCGTCCCCCGCCGCGATCTGGGGAACCAACTAACGATCATCTTGACAGCTGAACTCCACCCCATGGCCTGACCCATTCCGTTCACGAGTTGCGCAATGGATAGGACCATATAACTGGATGCCTGGCTGAAAATAAGGTTTCCGATTATCGAAACCAGTGCGCCGAAGGTCATAATTCTGCGCGGCCCGAGACGATCCCCCAGATAACCGGCCGGCAGTTGAAAAACGGTATAGGTCACAAAAAAGAAGGCCATAAGGCCGCCCGCCTGGGCATTTGAAATTCCAAGATCGGCTTTTAGGAGGGCGATCACAGCCGAAAAATTGAATCGCGTCAAATAATACATTCCAAACAAAAGCCAGGTCAGAAAAAGAATCAAGCCGGCTGAAGACCATGCTGGACGATCTTTCAAAAGGGTCTCCTTTTTATAGAATTTCAATTACCCGGAGGGGCCGGGGTGTTTTTTTACGCTTGTATCTCGACAGAGCCCCAGGCGGGCCTGAACCTGCACGTGAAGCTAGCCGGTGCTTGCCGAAAAAATGGGTTTCCGGGAAAAATTACCCCGATCCCTCAGCTACACCCACTTTGGAGAGCTAAACCAACCTATCTTCGCTCAGGGGCTTATTTTCCAAGATACGCTTTGGGCTGAAAATCGACAAATCTAGAGCTGGCGGTTGGGCCAAAATCAACTCGGAAATATACCGCCCGACAGCTGGCGCCTGCTGCAGGCCATGCCCGGAAAAACCATTGGCCAGATAAAAACCCTTGAGTTCGGGCCATTCTCCCAGGATAGCGTTCCCATCCAGTGTGTTGACCGCATACAAACCTGCCCATCCCCGGCGTAATTTAAGGGTATCGAATGCAGGGACAAATTCGGCCAATTCCGGCCATAAGATTTCTAAAAACCGCTTTTCATCCCAGTTGAAGTTGAATCCAACCGGATCATCTTCGATTGATTTGCCCAATAATATAATTCCGCCTGTTTCCGTACGAAAATACAATCCCGAGGGCAACACGGTTAATGGCAAGGGCCCTTCTGGTTTGACAGCCGTATCCAGTGCAAACACCTGTCGCTTGACGGGAATGACAGGAAGCGCTACATGGACCGTTTTTGCTAACTGAGCCGCCCAGGCTCCGGCACAGTTGATTACAATCGCTGCGGGCAGCGTTTCCTGTGACGCCAATTGTACACCGCTGACACGTGAATGGGTTGTCATAATTTTAACCACATCATTTTTGACATACGTTGCGCCCAGTGATCGGGTTTTGGCTCTGTAGCCCATTAGGGCGGCATGTGCATCAAAATGGCCGTCTTCGGGTCCAAATGTTCCGCCAATATAGGTTTTGGCTAGATAAAGGGGATATTGCCGCTTAATTTTTTCAGGTGACCACCACTCCACCTTACAATTCAGACTTTTTTGCAGTTCATAGGCCCGTCTGGCAGAATCATGGCGTTCTTCATCTATTAAGAATAAATTACCTTCTTGATGAAAATAGATTTTGGGTCGATTGTCATCAACGGCCATTTCTTCTTCAAAGCTCTTTAATACTTCAACTGTATATTGAGAAATCTGAATGTTCTCTTTCAAACTGAACTGGATGCGTACATTGCTCAACGAAAGTGTGGTTGAGGCATTCGTATAAGCAGGATCGCGCTCGATCACGGCGACTCTGAGATTGGGGTCAGCCTTCATCAAATAATAAGCGGTAGCACTGCCCATGATGCCGCCGCCGACGATGATCACATCATAAACTTTGTTAGCGTTAGTCAATTTGGTTCCTTATCCCGTTTTTTTTGTTCGAGACCAAATAAATAAATCCGAAGCTCGAAATGCGAAATTCGAAACAAATCCTAAATATGAATGTTTTAATATTCAAAACATTGAGTGAAAAAAAGGAAAATATTATTCTGCCAATTTCTTATGGTTTTGAATTTTTGATTTTGGTCATTCGGAGTTGTTTCGACCAATTTTATAAAATCAGGCGAAATTCGGATTTCGAATTTTCACTGCTCTCCAGAACAGCAATTCCCCACCTGAATTTACAGAAAATATTAAAAAATCACCTTGGTAGTGGTTTTGAACCTTACAGCGGCAGCCATATTCCAATACCTTTCTCCACCGCTCGCTGGTAAACTAGCGGTGCCACGGCCATATCATCTAATGCATTCCCCAGGTTAGCCGTCATGGTCCTTTCTTCGGAAGTCTCGCGGCCTGGCTTTTTCCCTGCAACCAGCTCTCCCAAATCAGCATGAATGTCGGGAATATTCTGTAAATAGCCATTTTGCTGGTACAGGCGAAGCTGTGGGGTATCGTCCGTGCAAAATTTAGCCGTTTCCCGCATGGCGTCGGGATGCCAGTATGAATCATAATCTATCAAAGATGCAAAGGCACCTTCATCCAACCAGCCGGTTTGAATCGTGGCATGGGGCGTTTTCATAATCGGACCGGCGGTGACCACAATATCACAGCCAGCGACTGCGTCACGCGGCGTTTTCACCGGCACCACCTCCAGATCATAGCGGCTTCTGATTTCCTCTGAATAGAGCCGCAAGGCTTCAGCATCCACATCGTATGCCATGACTTTTTGAAGTGGGAAGAGCTCATTGAGCGCCTCTACATGGCTGCGCCCTTGAATACCGCAACCCAACATTCCCATCACGGATGATTCGGGACGGGCCAGATGGCGTGCGGATAGGGCGGTGGCGGCACCGGTACGTTTGGCGGTAATCCAGGTACAGTCCATTACTGCAAGGGGCAAACCAGATTCGACATCGTTGAAGATAAGCAGACCTGCAATATAGGGAAGCCCTCTCTTAGGGTTTTCGGGAAACCCGCTGACCCATTTAACACCTGCAGATTTTAAGTCCGGGATATAGGCTAACATAGCGTTCATGAAATTGTCCCCACCTCCGGGGTGGATACTCGGTTTTGGTGGCATTTCCGTGCGGCCCTCGCCTTTGGAGCGAAAGGTGATCGCCAAAGATTCGACAATTTCCGCCATTGTCACGCCGATGGCCTCAACGTCAGCTTTTGATAAATAAAGCAATTGATTTTTCCTCATGATACCTCCGTTCCTTTGGCGCTCGGTCCTGGATAGCTCGGTGACCTATTATGGTTTATGGCTTCCCGTGTCAAGGAATTATAGCCGGCGTGGAGGAAGGACCATCCTGGCGTTTTGGTATCGCAAGCGGCACAAGCTGCCAGCTGCTTGACTTTCACCGACAGACATGGTTTGCAAAATGAAACGGAGGCAAAACCAATGGTTGACCTTTATCAAATTTTGGCAGAGCATCGAATTGAATACGAGCGCTATGATCATCCCGCAGTCTATACGGTGGAAGATGTCAAACGCCGGGTACCTTCTTTGCCGGCCGCCAGGACCAAAAACCTCTTTTTACGCGACCATAAGGGCAAGCGCCATTTTCTAGTGATTGTGCCCGCTGACAAGCGCGTTCATATCAAAGCCCTGCATGCAGTGATCGGCTCCAGCCGCTTAAGCTTTGGTTCCGCCAACCGACTCAAAAAATATCTGGGGGTGGATCCCGGTGCAGTTACGATTTTCGCTCTGATTAATGATCCCGACCATGAGGTTGAACTGATTCTGGATGAATCTTTGTGGAAGCAGAAGGCCTTTCAGTTTCATCCCCTGGTCAACACCAGTACACTGCTGATATCCCGCACGAACCTCGAGCGTTTTCTGGCGATAACCGGCCACGAGGTGAACACCTTGAAGATTCCGGAGCAAAATTCAGTTAAAAAGAAATAGATTAAGGCAGGAATTAGAGAAGTTTGCTTTTGGGATTCAGGTATTAGCTTAAGGTTTTTATGCGATTCATTCGGTTGGTAATTTCGGTTATGCGGATGCCGTATTTTTTATCTTGCAATACGACTTCTCCTCTGGCGATTAATTTGTCGTTGGCCAGAATGTCGACGGGTTCGCCTTCAAGCTTTGAAAGTGAAACCGTCGAGCCGGGTCCGAGACTGAGCAATTCCTGGATTTGAAGCTTGGTGCGACCCAGTTCAACCGTAATTTCTAACGGAATGTCCAGAAGTAAATTGAGGTCAAAGTCTTCGATGGCCTGCATTTCTCTGGGCGTATTGTCTTCAATCGGTGAGGTATTGGATTTTCCTTCCTTCCGGAGGTTTTGCGTATCGGCGGGTTCACCGGCTGCGGTAGCTTCTAAATTATCACCATCTGGCGTTTCGGCATTTTCAACATTCTTTTCCTGCTCACGGTCTTGCGGTACATTAACTTCATCGAACGTTTCGGTATTTTTTTCAGAGGTATTTCCTTTATCTTTTTGGTTACCTTCAGTCATCTTTAACCTCTATTCCGCATTTATTACACCAAGGATGTTGCGAATGAATTGTTCCTGATTGACGAATTAGTACCTGAATTTTGCACACGGCGGAGGCTTTCATATTCTCACTCATTTGCATGAGGAGCCCCGTAGTATCATAAAATAGACGCTTCATCCCGCGAAGCGGGGCAGGATAGGGTTTTCCAAACCGGGTGGTTGCTTGTATACCGACCGGGTGCTACGCACCCGATCACAAGCGCAATGATTACGAACTGATGTTCGCTTGTTTTTCCGTCCTAGGGCCGGAAATCCAAACCATCCCGCTCATAGAGCGGTATGGTCATTGACACGCACCCGGTTCCACCCGCAACGATTGGGGCACTTCGCGCCCCTGTCTTTTACCGCCTATGGTGGTAAAATCCAAGCCACCCGCTTTGCGGGTGGTCGTTGACTCAGGTAATATGTTAGTACAGTTAGCCTAAAACCTCAATACTATTTTAGCTCAAACTCTGTAACAGAGCGGTTTAGAAAGGGCGGTTCTTCCGGGCATCGCCTCGGATAAGGCGCAGAAACCTACGAGTAGACGATTGTAATTTCGGCGAACGGATGATATAAGTCCGCTAGCACGTTGAAAAAACATCCACCCGACGATCTACAGGTTTAAAATCTATGAGGAGCTTGACATGTATCGCCATTTATTTAGCCCAATTCGGATCAATGCGCTGGAGATAAAAAACCGAATCGCCTATCCTTCTCTGGGCTTGCTGTATTCAACCGATGGAAAACTCAATGATCGCTATTTTAACTATTTTCGCGAAAGGGCCAATGGCGGCGCTGGGCTGGTGACAGTCGGGCCGGTCGGCATTGACTTTATCGGCTCCGGCGCTGTTGCACTTTCTTTAACGAACGATGATGCCATCGCTGATTTTCAAAAGCTTACCGGGATCATCAGGGACGGAGGGGCCCGAGCCTGGATTCAGTTGTTCCATGCCGGGGCGTATTCACATCCGATGTTTGTCGGGGGCCAGCAGCCCATCGCACCTTCAGCGGTCTATTCGCGCTATTCCCAGACTACGCCGCGATCAATGACACCGGAAGATATTCATCAGGTACAGGAGGCATTCGTCCGGGCGGCAGAGAGGGCGAAGGCTGCGGGATTTGATGGTATCGAAATCCTGGCTTCCGCGGGATATTTGATTACCCAATTTCTCTCCCCACGGACCAATAAACGAACAGATGACTATGGCGGTAGTTTTGAAAACCGGGTGCGGTTTCCGAGAGAATTGATTGAATTGATGCGCGAACGTCTGGGCCCGGCGTACCCGTTAACGATCCGCATGGCCGGAAATGATTTTGTCAGAGATAGCAATACGGATGCCGAAACACCTGAATTTGCGAAGGTTTACGAGCAAGCCGGTGTGGATGCCATCAATGTGACCGGCGGCTGGCACGAATCGCGCGTACCGCAGCTGCCCATGCACTTGCCGAGGTCGGCCTTTGCGTTTTTGGCCCTGAATATAAAAAAAGCTGTTTCGGTTCCGATCATCGCATCCAATCGCATTTCAGACCCCGACAGCGCCGAGCAGATTATCAAAGACGGCTATGCCGACATGGTCAATTTGGGTCGGGTTTTGATTGCGGACCCGCAGTGGCCCCAAAAGGCTTTTGAGGGCAAGGGTGATGAAATTCGTCCCTGTGTAGGCTGTTCCCAGGGTTGTACCGATGAAGTTTTCAACGGACGTCCGGTTTTTTGCGTTGGCAATGCCCGGGCCGGATTTGAGGGCGAACGACAGCTTTTAAAAACGGATAATCCTAAAAATGTCATGATCGTGGGTGCAGGGGCCGGGGGTCTCGAAGCAGCCGTAACCGCAGCAATGCGCGGACACCATGTTGAAGTTTTTGAAAAAGACGCCGATATCGGCGGACAACTGTGGATCGCCGGTGCACCGCCTCATAAACGGGAGATTTTAGAATTTATTCGATATTATCGTAGTTTGATCAATAAATTTAAAATTCCACTGTATTTAAACGCAACCGTGGATGCCGATGTCGTTGAGAAACAAAATCCAGATTACATCATTTTGGCAGAGGGGGCCCAGCCCTTAATGCCGGAAATCGATGGTTATGATGATCCCTGTGTTTATTCTGCCTGGCAGGTACTGAAGAGCAATCCTGTTCTCGGTAAATCCGTGGCGGTTATTGGCGGCGGTTCGCTTGGTCTGGAAACGGCTTTGTTCATCGCAGCCAAAGGCACGATTACACCCGAAATACTGCATTTTCTATTTGCGTATGAGGCGGTAAGTGTTGAGCGATTGCGGGAATTGATGTTTCAGGGATCGTCGCAAGTAACCGTTTTTGAAATGCTGCCCAGAATCGGCCAAGATGTCGGCAAGTCAACCAAATGGATTCTGTTCGACAACCTGAAGCGCTATAAGGTTTCGGTAAAAACCGGAACTACGGTGACCGCCGTTCGCAAGGGAACGGTTAAATTTCAAAAAGACGGCCAGGAAAAACAGATGCAATTTGACAACGTCGTTCTGGCATCAGGGGCGCAATCCGTCCCGGGGCTTTCCGCCGAAATAAAAAAGCTGGGGGTTCCGTTTGCAACGGTCGGTGACGGCGTCCGACCGGGCAAGCTAAACGAAGCAATACATGGGGGGTTCCTGGCAGCAATGAACATATAGCTGATAGCTCACAGCTCATAGTAAAAAGCAAGCAGATTAAATATCTTTATAATCTGCGAAATCACCCCATAAGAATTTAACTAAGAGAAATAATGATCTGCTATGAGCTGCAGGGCTTTAAGCCCTGCATTAGGGTTTGATTTTTTCAAGCACTTCTCCGGTTTCACTCAACATAAAAATCATAAACCCGCTGGCCGCTGCCGCTTTTGCCAATTCTTCATATAAAATCGCCTGGACTTCATATTTGGAGCCCTTCTGGCGTGCCATATTCATGAAGCATTGCTGGGCATCTTCTTTGGAATGAAAAGTTGGAATAAATGAAATATCTTCCTGTTTATCTTGCTGGCCGAGGAACTGCTCCCGGCCCCCAGGGTCCTGTATGACCACCCAAACCCACTGATCTTCGGGGTGCACATTTTTCATGTTTCCGCCTTAAAGCCGACCGCAAATCACGCTCAGCGTCTCAGCGGCTTTGCGCGATTTTTCTGCGTCATCGCCGCCATTCAGGGGTGCGTTAATTCTCCCCGCATGTCGGTTTGCATCATTTTTTTAATTTCCGTAACCGACAATTTTTGATTGAGTAGAAATGAAAGTTTTGCCAGGGCAGCCTCGAGGGTCATATCGAAACCACTGATAACACCAGCTGCGGCCAGTGCGGCTCCGGTGGCATAATTTGCCATGTTGACCGTGCCTTTCAGACATTGAGTGCAATTGACAATGACCACACCGCGGTCATTGGCCGTTTTCAAAGCCGAAATCAGTTTCAAATCCTCAGGCGCGTTGCCGATACCGTATGTTTCCAGAATCAAGCCGCGGATAGGCGGCTGCAAAAAGTTTTTGACGATATCGATCGAAATGCCTGGAAATAGCCGTAGCCCGGCCACGCGGGACTCATGCAATGCAGCGACCTTTATGGGTTTGCATGTTTTACTTGGCGCTAAAACCAGATCCCAGTTTATCTTGATTTCGATACCGACGGTTCCCAGGGGCGGAAAATTCGGCGACTCAAACGCATCCAGGCTTTCCGCGTCGACCTTAACCGCACGGTTGCCGCGCAGCAGTTTGTCTCCGAAGCACAGGCAGACTTCAGGTATTTTAAAATTGCCCGCTATGAACAGGGCCGTAATCAGGTTTTCCCTGGCATCGTTGCGGACTTTACACAAGGGGATCTGGGCGCCGGTGATCACAACCGGTTTTTGCAGTCCCTCCAGCATAAACGGCAGGGCCGACGCCGTATAGGCCATGGTGTCGGTGCCGTGCAGAATTACAAATCCGTCGAATTCACTGTGGTTGGCGGCAATGTCTTTGGCAATTTTGAGCCAATCACAGGGGGTCATATTTGATGAGTCCAGCAACGGATCATATTCGCAAATCTGATAACTCGGCAGGATATCACTTTGCAGTTCCGGTACATTGCTCATTAGTTTTTGGAGATATCCTGCAGCCGGCGTGAATCCATCGCCGGTGCTTTTCATGCCGATCGTTCCCCCGGTATAGGCAATATAAACCTTTTTGCGCATGGTTGCCCCTCATCGCTTAAATGTTATTGAGAAAGGCGTTTTAATCGGGGCAGCAATTTTTTCCCCCGGGATTGTATCGCCGGGCTGCCGGTTTGGGTTAATTTTTCTATGGCCTTAATTAATCGGGCAGATATATCAGGTTCCTTTATGGCTAAATCCGCCAAAGCCTGCATGGCAAAGGTGACAACGATTTTGCTTTTAGCATTCAGGTATTCAAAGAAAATTTCTGTTGCTGCCGCAGTTTCCTTGGGGGTTAATTTTAAACGGGGTATCATCTGCGCTATATGCCAGCGCAGCTCCTGTTGCTGAGTCACTTTAGCGAGGCGAATCAGTTTGTCCTTGAACGGCCGCAGAATTTCAGGATTGTCGGAAGATATTTTTTCCATGGCATCGGCAGCTCGCATACGCACAAGTGGATCTCCGTCAAACAAGCCGGTTACCAGGTCATTGAATAAATCCGGTTTTTTTCGAACGGCGGTCACAACTTCGGCGACATTTCCGATTGAACGGCGGTCACCCCCCCGCAGTTTAGATAATATTTTAGTCATTCCCATTCTTACCAGAAAGCTGAATCGATTTCATTTAATCAATAATATCGCATTCGTCAAATAAAGCCCAAATCGTATCTTTAGATTATCATTCTTTGCGGCTTAGCAGCTGTGCGTAAGCAATAATATTAAAATAGATGGAATTTTTCAACTTTAGGCATTTTAGCTCATTTTAATTTAATTCTGCAATGCCTGTGTATAAGCTTGTTCGGAATAACCTTGGATTGGGTGACCATTAATGACCACAAATGGAACTGCTCTTCGCCGTGTAAGGGCCATCATGCGGCGAGCAGCACCCTTATCTTTTTCGATATCGTAGGCCTTAAATTTTATTCCCCTTGAACGGAAGAAATTTTTTGCCTTTATGCAGTAACCGCACCAGCTGGCTTCATATATCTCCACGGTGGGCGCATTGACTGTTACCGGCTGATCTCCAGATTCGTCCAGGGTATCAAAGAAATTGGGATCCAGGGTGGTTTTTGGGGTTTCTGTCGCTGGCGGAGAAAAATCCTCAGTATTTGGGTCGGGAGATGAATCTTCTTCCGCCTCTTTGGCTTCAGATATGCTTTCGGTCGGAGAATCGGAAAAATGAACGACGCCGTTCTCATCTACCCATCTGTATATTTCTGCTGCAGATGGTTTAATAACCAAAACCAGCCATAAAAAGGCTAAAAAAATTCCAGAAACTTTCACGTTTTTCCTTCTCAGCGGTGGGGTTTGCTTAAGATCAGACGCTATATGGATTATCGGTTAACTCGAAGAAATATTTAGCAAAAAAGCTAAATGGCGCAAAATTTTTTGGGATTGAAATGAATCTATCCAGGATTGGATTCGTTTTTGTCGGTTTTTTGGGAGTCCTGCCGCTGCCAGTCGATCTGGTTCTTTATTTCGCTGAGTATAAAACTACATTTAAGGCTTGATGCG
>JASFGZ010000056.1:0-14659 GCA_050123495.1 Desulfobacterales bacterium | reverse complement strand
ATGGGCTTTTTCGACTATTTTGGAAGTTATGTTTTTGCTATGGCCAATGGAATGATAATAATTACTGACCCAGTATGCGCCACCTGCAGATTTTACGGCTCCTGGTATTGAATCAAAATCATCAATATCTATTCCAGCCATCCAAGGCGAAGCACCGGACTTATTCTTTTGTACAGTATCACGACCTTTTTTTGTGACGGTGACATAGCCTGTTGGCACTTCTGGCATAATCTTCTGAAAATACATTAGTGTCTTCCAATCAAAGGATATAACGGTTACCCTCTCTGCGATATTTTCATCTTTGATTATTTTTGCAACAACGTTTGCAATCTCTTCAGGTGATTTTGTCTCTTCAGGTTTTAAAGGAGAAAACTTAGGTTCAATGAATAAATCTGTTTTGTCGCTTGTTCTCTTTATTAACTTTATGACATCGCGTAAGGTCGGGATACGCTCCCCCTCTGCTGCTTTTTGATCTGGGTACTTTTTAGCATATTTTGTCCAACGGTTCAGCTTCCCAACATCATAAGATTGAACTTCTGAAAGTGTTAATTCTTTAATGAGGTGTCTGTCTTTTATCCATTTTCCGGTAGTATCTCTCGTGATTGCGGGATTTAATCTGGAATCGTGGTAAACAACCGCTTGATTATCGGATGTAAGGTGGATATCCAATTCGATTGTATCAACGCCTAGTTCTATCGCCTTTTTAAATCCTGCCAACGTATTTTCTGGCAATAGGCCTGCAACCCCTCTATGGCCAATGACGTTTAGATCGCCAGCTAGAGCATTAATGGTTGTAAGGAATAGGAAAATGAAGGCAAATATAAGAAATATTATTCGATCACATCTTTTCATCTTCATAATTAGCTCCTTTTATAAAAAAGCCCCGGCCATTCTTTTAAAACCGAGACTTCCACCAATTAAATCATTGTTCTGCCTTAATGAAGGTTTATAATTGAGAACTAGCGATTAAAGCCGCCCCGATTGCCCCTGTCACCTGAGCCTTTGCCGACACCTCAATTGAGTGGCCGGTTTTGTTTTCTAATGCCTTGACCACACCCTTATTTTTGGCCACGCCACCGGTCATCATCAGCGGCCCTGAGAGACCGATGCGGCCGGCCATGGCCACCACCCGGGCGGCAATCGATTCGTGGATACCGGCAATGATGTTCTGTCTCTTTTCTCCTTTGGAAATAAGCGAAATGACTTCTGACTCGGCAAAAACCGTACACAGACTGCTGATCTTGGCGGGCGTATCTGCCTTAAGGGAAAATTTACCAAAATTATCCAGGTCGACCTCAAGGGCTCTTGCCATGACCTCTAAAAATCTGCCGGTTCCGGCAGCGCATTTATCATTCATGGCAAAATCTTTTACGCTCCCGGTTTCATCTACCACAATCGCTTTGCTGTCCTGGCCGCCGATGTCGATAATCGAGCGTACGCTCGGATTCAGAAAGTGAGCGCCAACCGCATGACAGGTAATCTCGGTTACGGCTTTATCGGCAATGGTAACACTATTGCGACCATACCCGGTTGAAATAATTTTAGTTACCGAAGACGGGTTTAATCCCAATTCATCCAGAATATTTTCATAGATCTTTGTTCCGGCATCCTGCGCATTATAGCCGGTCGATATGACCCTGTCCGAAATCAATTTACCGTCTTTAACCACTGCAGCCTTGGTCGTTATCGAACCTACATCAATGCCGACAGTAATCATTTGTGCACCCTTTCTATATCGGCCTGCGACGAGCCCATCAGCCGTGAGTCGAATTCTGATCTATTTTCATTATTTTTTCTTGACTCTGATACAATGTAGCTTTAATGTAGCTTTATTAAATATTGTTTCAAAAGGCAATATTTAAATAAATCAGGGGATAAACAGAAAAGGAAAAGGCTTTTTAACGTGCCGGATGCAAAAGATATAGACAAGAAAACAGAAGATAATGAGAAAGCGGCCGCTGCCGAAGCACCGGAAAGCAAAGTGAAATTTGAAATATACGGTGAGGAAATGATCGAAAAGCGGGTCAAATCCAGCGGCAACAGCGGCAGGGTTTATCTACCTCCGAATTGGGTTGGCCACAAGGTAAAAATCATCAGAACCGATTAACCCTTCCATCGATAAGGAACTCGCCCGTGGATAATTTTCAAATAAGACGGCTAAAAGTAAAGGATACAGAAGCGATTGCCCAGATCTACGCAGCGATCACGCGGCGTCCTGTTGAACCGGATTTCAAAAAAGTTGTGGAAGAACACGCCCGGAGCGGTGAGCAGGCGTGCTTCGTTGCAGAACATCAGGGCAAGGTCGTAGGCTTTATGATCAGCTACATTCTCACTGCCGGATTTGGCGAAGCGAAGAGTGCCTGGATCGCGACGCTGGGTGTAGACCCCAATTTCATGGGTCAGGGAATCGGAGCCAGCCTGGCTCAAAAAATATTTAAAATTTACAAGGCCGCGGGCATTGAGAACGTTTACACCACGGTCCGATGGGATTCAACCGACCTGCTTTCCTTTTTTAAAACCCTTGGATTCGACCGCAGCAAGTTTATCAATCTACGCAAGGTAATTGATTAAAAGCTATCTCAAAAATGTGGATCAGGGTTCAGCGCTCCCCTCAAGAAGCGGGATTTCGCATCAGATTTAAATGAATTCAGGTGCTCAAACGGCGCGGAGCGGTTCAGAAGCGGAGCATACACGGTAGTATGTGAGCATTTTGAACCGATTCGCAACACCGCTATGAGCCCTTAGACGCATTTTCGAGATAGCTTTTAGAATATTCTTTTAAATTTAGCATTTATAAATTAAAGGCCCTGGACATTTATTCGTGCAGGGCCTTTTTTGGTATTGCATTCAATTATGAGGATTACTTGGGCTTCTGTTCGTCAGCTTCAGCCTGCGCCACTGCGATGGCCGCAGCGGCAGCGGCTTTATCAATCATTTTTTGGTCAGGGGTGCCGCCTGTCTCTGCTTCTTGATCCGGCTGCCCGCCGGGCTGGGTTTCATCAGTCTCCGGCGGCATGTAAACCGTAACGTTGCGATGGGCAAACTCGATGCCTGCCTCGTGAAAGGCTTCCTGCATTAACCGATAAACTTCTTTGCGGATGATGAACTGTTGGCCGGGTTCGGTTTTATATTTGATCCGCATGATCATAGCCGAGTCATCCATTTGTCTGACACCCTGGGATTTTATTTTATCGAGCAGCTTGGGGCCCAGCTCTTCGTTCTGCATAATCGGTTCATATACTTTCTTTTTAATGATTTTTCTGACCTTTTCTATGTCGGTGTCATAGCGAACCCGAAAGTCGAGTTTCGTGATAATGTAGTCCCGGCTCATATTGGTAATGATGCCGATGTCACCAAATGGAATGGTGTTTACCATCCCCCGCGGATGACGCAGTCTCAGGGAGCGCAGCGAGATGTGTTCCACCATACCTTTTGTCCCGGCGGCTTCGATGTAATCACCGACACGGAAGGCGTCGTCCATCAAAAAAAACACGCCGGCAATAATGTCTTTCACAAGTGTCTGAGCCCCGAAACCGATAGCCAGGCCGATGACCCCGGCGCCGGCAATCAAGGGGCCGATGTTAACGCCGATCGAGGAGAGCATGATCAAGGTTGCCATGACAATGATGACAGCAAACATGAATTTGCGCAACAACAACAAGAGCGTTCCGATGCGTGAGCCGCCGGCACCGCCTTCTTCCATATCCTCATCGGTTTCCGGCATCTCTGCAGCCAGTCTGCGTTGAATCATAGCGCTGATGATTTCCCAGAGCACATAACAGATTAGTACCACGACCAGGATATTAGTAGCAGCCCTGGCTACCGCGATGCCAAACTGAATATCGACGCCCCATATCTTCAGAAGGTAGAAGAAAACGAAGGCCGCCAGTGCAATGCGCAGTCCGCCGCCGATAATGCGATTTATACGGCGTACATCCATATGTTTGCCAATCAGCGATTCCTCTTTTTCGGTGCTTATTGATACAGCTTCTTTATCTAGTTCTTCAGTTTCTCCAACGGTTTCAGCGTCTGTCCGGTCCTCAGCATTCTCTTCGGCTGCGGAATCTGGAATTTCCGAATCGCCAAATGCCAGGCTCTGGCTGACCGTGTCGGGTCTTGCTGCAATTCCAAATGCGACCCGCAAGATCTGCCGCAGGGCCCAGTCTAGCAGGATATACAGTGGGACAAGCAGCAGGGTTTTTATTCCCGGAGCGCCGGGGCGAATTCCGCCCATAAACTGGTTGAATGCCGACAAAAGCCATAAAAACAGCGCCGCGATGATTGCCAGGATGTGCCAGATTCTTGCCAGATAAGCCCGAAATCCGGTTTCAGGCAGATCTTTTGCCAGTGATTGCCGAACCTGTTTGCGCTTTTGCACAATCATGATGATGATCATCGCAATAGCCATAAAAGCGACCATTGATACCATGATGAGATGGTTGGCTTCACTGGCGCCTGCTACCCGGAAGATCCCGCACGTAAACAACCCGAATGTGATAACCGCCGCAATGGCAAGCAACCAGCGGTGAAGATATACGGCCGTCTCATTCTCCATCGGCAGAAACCGAAGGGCCGGAACTTTAGGGGCCAGGAAAAATCGCAAAACCAGTTGGACCGCCATGACAATTAAAAAAGCGGCCAGATAGGTTGCCACCAGCACCCGTTGGGGACCGGTGCGATCCAAAAAGATGAAAAATAGCGCCAGGGCGACGATCGCGAAGATGAACATGAACAACATATCCAGCAGGGCTCGCAGCGTCAGTCCCCCGATTCTGGCTTTCATGTTGACGGACGTGGCGTTTGCGATACGGCGGTAAGTGGCTGCCGCAGACCGGCGGAAAAACCAGACGATAACAAGGCTGGCCAGGAACACCCCGATAACACTTAAAATGGTTTTGAATGCGTCGGGCTTCTCTTGACGCTCCCCTTTGCCCAGCAGTTTGTATATCTTGGGCATATCTTCCGGATCTGCTCCGGCACCGGATTTAAGTTCGTAAATACGCCATTGGATGAGATTGGATATCGCATGGATTTTTTTTACCAAACCGGCCAACCCCCCGGTCTCCTCTTTGATTTCGCTTTTGGTAAGGTCACGTGCGGCTTCTTCTTTCAATTCCTGAATCAACAAACGTCTGACCTGCGCATCGCTCAGGGTGGCCAGAAATGAATCAATCTGATCCCCGCCCAGATTCTCCGGGACCTGAATGCTTTCCTCAGAGGCTTCGTTTCCGCTCTTTGCCGGACCCGGAACACCGGCATTTGCGGCTTGAAGCGTTTGTCCGGCAAGCAGAACAGATAATATGACCAAAGAGAAAAGAATAACCGATTTGAATAAGTTGTGAGCCATATAGTGCCCCCATTGAAAAAATGTCTCGAAATTTCTCAGAGCGCTCTAAAACCTGCTTGAACGCTTTTTTCTGCGTTCTTTGAATCTATCGCTATATTCCGATATTTGCAAGGATTGAATAGCTTCTGGAAGCTGGCTTCTGACGGCTTGCCGCTGGCAACTGGCTCCTGGCAGCCTGTATATGATTATCAGTTAATGACAACTTAAATTGCGATTCAGAATGGTTTTAATTCCAAAAATCTAAAAACCGAATTCCAGCAGCCATTAAATAAAGCGAATTTCTATTAAATGACTACCAGCGACAAGATGCCGGAGACGAGCGGCAAGAAGCCAGTGACCAGTAACGAGCAGCCAGGCGTCAGTGACGACCGAATACCCAATACCCGGTCTAAAATAGATCATCCCCTCCCCCAGCCGGCATCTTACCATGCTCCTGGAGATATCTCTGGATTAACTCACTTTCGCGTTGGGAATACATTTTATCTTCTTCATATTCAAACCGGACTGCATTATCATATTCTTCCAGAGCCGTCAGGAGTTCTTCACGAAGATTGGCCGTCCCTTTAATTATCAGAACATTATGCGCCTCATCGAGCAGTTGAAACACACCTTCAGCAGCAGGCACCTGATTGATGTTCTCCTCGTCGAAAGCAAGCCGATCTTGCGGCGGAACCGGGTTGCGGCTCAGATGGAGCCGCAGATCACACTGCAGGCAGCGGTTGGCTTCCTTTGCCGCTTGTTTGTCGTCGTAGGCCAGTGCAATTTCCTGGAAGCTTTTTATGCGGGTCACGGCATCAGTCTCGGGCACCTTTTCTCTGGGCCAAAACGCAAATCCTTCATCGCGTCCTAAATAAGCATCCGGATTACCGCGTGGGAATAACACTTCATCGATATCGCCGGAGCCTCCCAGGGTTTTATCGATAGACGCAGCGGCCTGTCTGCCGGCCGCAATTGCATGAATAATCGCACCCGACGCCTGGGTGATATCTCCTCCGGCATAAATGCCTTTCATATCGGTCTCGAAAGAGTCCTCGTTTACAACAATCAAGCCCCGGTCGACCTTTATCGGGCTGCCGTCCTCTAAAAACGAAAGATCGGCCGCCTGACCGGCCGCTAAAATGATCTGATCCACCGGGATACACGCTTTGGTCTCGCTGAATTCGGGACAAAATTGATCCTGCTCGTCAAATACGCACGTACATTCCACCAGATCAATACGGCTTAGTTTGCCATCTTCAGTAATTACGCGATCCGGCCCCCAGGAAGGCATGATCTCAACACCCTCGGACTTAGCCTTTTCCAGTTCCCTCGGACTGGCGGATATCTCCTCCAGACACTCCAGACAGGCCATTTTTACATCGCCGGCGCCGCATCGCAATGCCGTCATGGCCGCATCCACAGCAATATTGCCGCCGCCGATAACCATCACACTGTCTTTGAGTTTGATATCTTCACCTTCAGCCACTTGGCGCAAAAATTCGATACCCCAGAGCACATCGGGCACATTGCACCCTTCCAGCGGAATACGACGGCTGTCCTGAGCCCCGACACCTAAAAAAACGGCATCGTAGCCGTCGTTGATCAGCTGATCCAGGGTAATGTCTTTACCGAGTATCCGGCCGGGCTTCAGCTCGATTCCAAGGTCCAAAATTTCATTAATTTCCTTATCCAAAATTTCTCTGGGCAGACGATATTCCGGTATTCCATAACGCATCATGCCACCGGCGGCTTTACCGGCATCGAAAATCGTAACCGCATGCCCTTTTTTGCGAAGGTAAAAGGCCGCCGTAAGTCCGCCGGGCCCGGCGCCGACAATGGCAACTTTCCGACCGCTGTCGGCTTCAAGCCGGCTTTCCTTTTTCCACCGGCCTTTTTCACCGTCGGCAGCATAGCGTTTCAGGGCACAAATGGATATGGACGCATTGAGCTCGCCGCGTCGGCACGCCGCTTCACAGGGATGAATACATACCCGGCCGAGAATACCGGGGAAAGGCACCTTTTCCCTGATGATGGCATTGGCTTCATCCCGTTTGCCCTGCGCACACATTCTCAGGTAGCCGGGAACATCAATATGGGCCGGGCAGGCCGCCTTGCATGGAACCAGATCATCCGCCCGGGTTGCCGGGGTCACGGATTTATCCACCAGGGCCCCGGACGGGCATACCTCAACGCAGGCCGTACAAAATTTACAACCGGAATCTTCCAGGGTTTCGGCGACAGTGCCGACCTGAACCTGCCCGTCACCATCATAGACAAACCCAAGGGCCTCAATACCCCGCATGTCACGGCAGACGCGCACGCAGCGGGTGCAGCCAATGCACAGATTATAATCTCTTTCAAACAGGGGATGATCTTTGAATATCTCGAAATCAGTGGGTACCCATTTGGGGGTTGCATTCGAGATGCCGACATAATTGCCAATATTCTGCAGCTCACAATGTCCGAACTGTGAACAGCAGCGTTCATTTTCCGGCACATTGGACGAACACGGGGTAAGCGCGCATCCTTCCTGCTGGGCACAGGTTAGACAGGCATGACGATGCCGGGCCATGATGGGCACCAGGTTTTCCTGACGCTTTTCCTTGATGCGTTCATTTTGCGTAACAATAACCATCCCGTCTGCCGCCTCGGCCGCACAGGAATCCACCAGTTCGCTTTGGCCCTCTACCTCAACCACACAGATGCCACAGCCCTTGCCGGCTTGCTCCGGCATGGCATTTTCTAGTTTGTGCTCACCACGGAAAAGCGCCTGAACCGCAGGTCTGTCCTTGGCTGGCGGAAGGTCCGGATGGTAGCACAGACTCGGAATATAAATATCTGCCTGGCGGGCTGCTTCCAAAATCGTTGTTCCGGCCGGCACCTCAACCGGCTGTCCATCAATGGTCAAATTTACGGTATCCATTTTAAAACCCTTTCGGGTTTTAGTTATTTGTTATTCGTTATCAGTCAATTGAAATTTTTCCATTTTAAACCAATAACCAATAACGATTAACAATTTACTTCTTCCTCCCTTTGCCTCTCTGGCAAAGCGCATACCCGATCAGAGCGGCCCCGGCTGCTCCCGCAATCTGGGTATCCCATTTGGTTTGCAACCGCTCAAGGCCGACCATGGGCATCAGGCGATCCATAACCCCGCGGTTTTTGGCCATTCCGCCGGTAACTGCAAATTCCGGTTTTACACCGAGGCGTTCGACAAGCGCGTAAATTCTTTCGGCCATGGCCTTGCAATAGGCTGCCAGAACTTCTTCCTTACGCCAACCTTTGCGCAGCAGGCCGGTTGCCTCAGATTGGGCGTAAACCACGCAGATGTTGGAAACAGCACCGGGTTCTTCACCCTCAAACTCAAAAGACCGGTCGCCAACATCGTTAATCGGCACGCCCAGCAGGTCGGCAAATACTTCCATCCCGCGCCCCGTGCCGGCTGCACATTTGTCATTCATTAAAAAATTGGTGACTTTGCCCTTTTCGTCGCACTGGAGGGCTTTAATATCCTGGCCACCGACGTCCAGAACGGTTCGAACCTTGTTGCCGTAAATGAAATTGGCACCGCGGGCCTGACAGGCAATTTCGGTAATCGATCGATCTGCCATCGGCACATTGACCCGACCGTAACCGGTGCCGATACAATAATCTATGCGATCTTCGGGCATATCCGTGGCCTCCAATGCGAATTCAAGCGCATTGCGGGCACTGTTCGGACTGTCCGAACCGGTGCGCATATTAGCATAAGCAAAAATTTGCCCGTCTGCCATAATGACGGCCTGAGAACTGACCGAACCCACATCAATACCAAGTGTGATGAATTTGGCAGAATTCCAGTCAATATCGGGATTTTTCCAGTTGGATTCGGTCCAGCGCCAGAATGCCTGTTGATCTTCTCCTGCCATATTGAAACCCATTAACAATCAGGTTACTGGTTATTTGTTAATAGTTATTCGTATTCTTCGAACCCGTTGATATAATTGTAAAACATGTTAAATGCTTTAGCATCGCAGTAACATTATAATCAAATAACGGATAACGATTAACTATTAACAGTTCTTAGGCTTCCTCGGCGGCCATAACCGCTGCGCCGACGGCAGCACCATATTCCGGCTCATCCGGAATATAGATGGTATCGACTTTCAATTCCCTTTTAATGGCGGCTAGAAAACCGGGGTTATAACCCACACCGCCGACCATGACAATATCTTCATTTACACCAATGCGTCGAATCAGGGATGCGATCCGACTGGCCATTGAATCATGGATGGCCTTGCTGATATCGGACTTATCGGTGTTGGCATGGATCAGTCCGACGACTTCTGATTCGGCAAAAATGACGCACTGAGCATTCATCGGAATTTCCTTGTCGGATTCCAAACATAACGGCCCCATTTCTTCAACACGAACCTCAAGCGCCCGTGCCATGACTTCAATAAAAGCACCGGCGCCGGCAGCACATTTTTCATTGATCACAAAATCAATCGGATTGCCCTTTTCATCTATTTTGGCGGCCCGCCCCTCTTCAGCGCCAACGTCGGTTACCGTGCGTGCATTGGGAAAGAAAAAAATGGCGCCTTTGGACATCGCCTTGATTTCATCGACCGAATCACCGGCCATCTTGATGGCATTTCGACCGGAACCGGTACCATAAATTTTTTGAACATCATCTTTGGAAATCCCGGCATTATTTAGGGCCTGGCCCAGGGATTCCCGGACGGCTCTCTCTTGATCAAAACCGCTCAGAACGATGCTTTTGCCGACGATTTCCCCGTCCTTCATGATAATGGTTTTGGTATTTTTTGCACCACAATCGATTCCTGCCGTTATCATTTTGTCAACCTCCATAGAAGCGAAGTGCCTAAAGTTAAGGTATTCTATCTATTTTAAACGGAAAATCCATAAAAATCTCCGTAGATGCAAACGGTTGTAATTACATTTTAGCTATAATATAACCACAGAGACCGCTAATAGATGACACGAAGAAAATGTTTTTTCAGGTAAATAAAATTATATCAGCCTAACCTGAATTCATAACCTTTTTAAGCAGGATTGAATATGATATAATACCTTGTAAAGCCAAAGATTTTATGGTATTAAAACGGCGTTTTGGCGCAATTCCGCGGCTGGTCGGGTCCATTTTTGGTACACACAGCGCTTCATTCTTTCAGAAAACGAACGCTCACCAGCTGTCTGCCAACTCTTTATGCGGTTGCTCAAAAGATGAGGTGGGATCATTTGGAAGAGGTCACCGCGAAAAACACCAGTTTTGCAAGGAATTCAATTTAAGAAGGGAAAAATCAATATATGTCCGAAAAACATCCTGAGTGCCCGCTATATAATCCATTAAACTGCAAAGAATACTATAATCCTAAATTGTGCGCTTTTGTCAAAAAAGATAAAATTTGTCTGAAGAAAAAGAAACCTAAAGCGAAAGCAAAGTCAAGCGCGTAAAATAAACGCAACCCCCCATTAAGCATGACCAGCAGTATCGGACAGCAGCGTAGGATTGATTCCCATCTTCTTCACCGCCTCCTCCCAGCGTTTTTCAACCGGCAACTTGAAAATATTCTCCTCGAAAATTGGATAGGTTAACCAGGCATTTTCTTTAATTTCAGCTTCCAGTTGCCCGGGGCCCCAACCGGCGCAACCGAGAGTTATAATAAATGAATCCGGTCCTTTACCAAATGCAATCGACTCGATAATATCTTTGGTATTGCTCATTGCAAGGGTTGGCGTAATCTTTAGGCAAGCCTCCCAATCAAAAGGAGGACCATGAAGTACGAATAGCTCTGTGATGTGAACCGGACCGCCCATATGGACCGGGATAAATTCTGCCCCTTTGGAATGATCAATTTTTAGCTCTTCGAAAATATGCTTTGCCGTCAGGGCTTCGTGAACCCGGTTGACCACCAGCCCCATGGCACCTTCCGAGTTGTGTTCACACATACATGTCACGGTTTGGTGGAAATTTGGATCCACCAAACTGGGCATGGATAGAAGAAACTGTCCTTTTAAGGTCCCCGGATATTCCTTTTCCATATCTTCCTCCGTCACAAACCCGCATTGAGACAGCCCAATGTTTCTGCCAAACTAATGGGTAAAGCGGTCGTTGTCAAGAATCTGCAATGAAAATTGCTCAGCCTCTATATCAGTGAGCCGATGCATTGACGAAATGAAAGGGGCAAAGATGTTGGTGCAATTCTGGGGATGAAACGGCGTTTTGAATGCACCGGATATAGGAGAGCTAATTGGCGGCAACAACGTAAGGCTTACCTGATTTCTGGCTCAACAGCTCATAGACTTTCATACCCCCAAATTCCTGTAACAGGTCGGGTGAAATCTTGATTTCTCCAACATCCGGCCTGGATCGTGTCGCCCGCAAGGTGTTTTCGCTAATGAGGATTCCATCCGGAATTGATTTTGTAAGATTTTGCAGCCTGAAAACCGTATTTACGGGATCGCCGATAACGGTGTAGTCCATTTTCTTTTCAAAGCCAATATTTCCAACCACAACCTCACCCGTGTGAATACTAATTCCCATTCGGACCGTCGCACCGAATTTCTTTTCCAAATATCGATTCACGGCGTTAAGCGATTGCTTCATCTCAAAACCTGCGGCGATGGCATTATCGGCGTCCTTGGTACTTGATACCGGTGCGCCGAACAACGCCAAAAACCCATCTCCCAGATATTTATCGACGATTCCAGAATGCTTAAACACAATGCCGCCCATGACCGAAAAAAAACTGTTTAAAAGCGATACTGTTTTTTGAGAACCGATCTGTCGGGATAGATCCGAAAAGCCCCGGATGTCGATATTCAGCAACGTAAGCGTCTTTATTTCTTCGATTTCCGGTTTATTGTTTTCCGAATCATAAATGATCTTATCCAAAACCTCCTTGGGGACAAATTTTTGAAACATATGGCGAATATCGCGCTCTTGTTCGGCCATGGATACGGTCTCTTTGTAGAGACGGGCGTTTTCTAAAGCGATACAGACAGAGGTTGCTATGGACTGCAGCAGGTCCTTATCATCGATGCTGAACTCCCCGTTTATCTTATTGAGCACCTCGATAACACCTATCACTTTTCCCTGGGATACCATGGGTACGCACAACGCAGACTGGGTTTTAAAACCTGTGGATTGATCAACCATCGGAAAGAAATGGGGTGATTTTTCAATATCATTGACCAGAATCGATTTGCCCCTGGCAGCCACATAACCGGCAATTCCCTGACCGATCTTAAGACGGAATTTTTTCATGGATTTAATCTTAATGTTAAATGCCACGGCAACCTCAAGTTCGTCTTCTTCCAGAAATAAGAGCGAACCTGCTTCGACGTTCATCACCTCACGGATCATGTCCATTGTGTATTTCAGAACTTTACTGATATCAAATGTGGATGAAGCCAGTGCGCTGCCGACTTGGCGGATCGTATCCAATTCACGATTGCGCTTAACAACCGCCGCTGAAAGCCGATTGCGTTCAATCGCCAACGAAAGAGCGTTCGCAATCCAGGTGATGAGCTTCTGCACATTATAAAAAGTACCGACCTCTTTGGCTGCCAATGCTAAAATACCGGTTACAACGCCATCGGTTTTCAACGGCGCAAGCAGACAAGAGGTGCAGCCATGTTCGGCAAATAGCTCGCGGTCCACCGCGTTGGCACTTGAACCTGTATTATCCACAAGCAGGCTGGTCTCCTGTTTAAACACTTTTTCAATGATAGACCCTTTGTAAGAATAACTGGCGCCTCTGGTAAGATTTGACGGGCCGCTGATGAGCTGGTCGAAAATTTTTAAGTGCCCGGTTTTAGCTTCATCTTCGGTCAGCACAAAAGCAAACTCAAATGGAATCACGCTCTGAAGTTCAGTGAGCACTGCGTGTACGAGTTCGGTGTCTCTGAAACTTGAAATGAGTATCTTAAATATTTTTTCGATGGACCGCAGGTGTATTCTGTTTCGTTCGTTTTCTCTCAGCAAGCGTAGATTTTCATAAGTAAAAGCGGCATTGCTCAGAAGCGGGGTCAACACCTCCACATCGTCCTGAGAGTATATTCGATCAAAATTTCGTGATGAAATCGTTAAAACCCCAAAAATATCCTTGCTGGTTTTAATCGGCATACAAACAAAGGAGTTCGTTCCATAATGCGACAGATTGGCCCTGCCGAAGCGATTGTCTGTTTCGATATCCTCAACAACCAGGGGCGATTTGTTGATTACCGCATATTTGGCGATGCTTGTCTCAAAATCGATACGGTCCCCGGCTTTGACAAATTTTCCAAGACCGACGGTCGCCTTAACAACAAATGACTTTGGTTCGGCTTTTTGGAGCGTCAGGATCGAACCGAGATCTGAGTTGGTCAGCATTAAAGCGCGCTCAAGCGTTATATGAAGGATCTCCTCCGGGTCAAAGGTGACATAGCACAACTCTGAAAGATCCTTGAGGATGGATATCTCAGATGACTTCTTTTCAAGCTCATTGAATGTCCTGCTGAACCGCCTTTCGATGGCCGCAAATGATTCGACTATGCCCTGTAGCTCATCGGGTCCGTGTGAAACCTGATCATCTGGCAGTTCATCGAGATAATTGGATGACATTTGCTCTGAAATACGGCTGATCTTGTCAAACAGATTTTTGAGTATTGTGAATCCGGCAAATGAGAATATCAGGATGCCCAAAAAGAATAAGGGAACATATTTGTCTTTTAGCATGTCATACTTGATGCTAAAGAAAATAAACCCCAAAACCGGAAAGAAAAAGAAGAGACCAAAAATTAAATTGAGCTTTGTATATAGGTTTTTTTTCTTCAAAAGCTATCTCCTAGTCGCCTCCCCGTTCAACTCCTCAGGTGGCGTTACCATCGCTAAAAACGAAAGCCCGAATCGAATAGGCTGTATAACCTATTTATATTATAAAAATAATTATTCTTCAAGCCAATTAGACTTTGCGTGTCTTGCCGTACCTCTTTCATTAACGTCATTTGAAACGGTGTCGTTAGAACCCGAGATGCCTTGGCATCTCCAATGGTCCTTTCGAAACAGAGGACCATTTTTTTTGGTGTTGGTCGAATGCTTAAATTATGTAATAATAACATATCATTGTTTAAAAATGTTATTTTTATACGCTACCCATCAAAATAATAGAGCCTAGCAATTAAATTCATTAATCTCAAGCTAAAAATCATTGAAAATGCGCGCAGTTGTTCAAAGAGTCAAACAAAGTACCGTCAGGGCAGATAATGAAATTGTGGGACAAATTGGCAGCGGGCTCCTGGTTTTGCTGGGAGTTGCCAAAGGCGACACTGCCGAAGATGCAGATTATC
>JASFGZ010000055.1:0-14717 GCA_050123495.1 Desulfobacterales bacterium | reverse complement strand
CGTTTCCGGTGGCCATGTTTGTCGTCGCCTGTGTTGCCATTGCGATAGATCGTATTCTTTATCAAAGGTTTAGAGCGAAGAAGAGCCATGCGGTCATTATGATGATGTCGTCTCTGGGGGCCGCTTTCATCCTGCGAATGCTGATTCTCATTTTCTGGGGGGCCGATTCATTATTCTACCGACCGGGAATATTGCGCCCTGCACTTGAACTTCCGCTGGGCGTTAAAATTCGACCGGACCAGATCCTGATCCTCATCACGGTTTTCAGCCTGGTTATCTTGCTGCATCTGTTTTTACAAAAAACGAAATTCGGCAAAGCCATGCGCGCCACAGCGGACAATATGGAGCTGGCACTGGTATCCGGCATTAACACCGAACGGGTTATCGTTTTGACCTGGGGCATCGGCGGCGCCCTGGCAGCTGCCGGCGGGATCCTCTACGGCATCGATGTCCAAATACACCCTTATATGGGTTGGAATTTCCTGATCCCACTATTTGCAGCCACGATTCTGGGCACCGTCGGCAATATATATGGCGCACTGGTCGGCGGCCTGATAATTGGCGTTGCCCAACAGGTTTCGACCGCTTTCCTGATGCCCACCTATAAACCGGCAGTGGCTTTTATGCTGATGATTCTGATCCTATTGGTCCGCCCAAAAGGTATATTCGGAGGTAAAGATTAATCATGGAAATCGGAGGCATTATTGCATATCTGGTCTCATTGGCAATCATGGCAGGCATCTACGCTGTCTTTGCGCTGGGCCTGAACATTCAGTCGGGATATACCGGGCTGGTTAATTTCGGCATTGCCGGGTTTTTCTGTATCGGTGCCTATACGTCGGCGATGGTCACCACACCGATGCCCACGGGCGTTTATGCGCAATATGTCCATCAAATTTTCGGTCTCAACCTTCCTTTCGTCTTTGGATTAATGGGCGCTGCATTGGTCTGTGGGATTGTTGCCTTGCTCATTGGGATCCCTACCCTGAGACTGGGACTGAGGGAAGACTATCTGGCCATCGCCACCCTTGGCATCGCCGAGACCGTTCGCCTCATATTCAACAACGAGACATGGCTGGCCAACGGACCCCGCGGCCTGATGGGCCTGCCCCAGCCCTTGCATTATATGGTGGAGCCCAAAAATTACAATTACATCTACCTGATCCTTATTGTAATCACCATGGTCATTATTTATCTTCTCATCGAACGGGCAATCCGTTCCCCCTGGGGAAGGGTTTTAAGGGCCATCCGGGAGGATGAGGTATCGGCTTCTATGAGCGGTAAGGATATTTTCAATTTTAAAATGCAATCTCTTATTTTTGGCGCCATGGTGATGGGTATCGGTGGAGCACTCTACGCCCATTATACCAAAGCCATATCCCCCAGTGTGTTTACGCCCCTGTATGGTACGTTCATCATCTGGGTGATGCTGATTGCCGGCGGCAGCGGCAACAATAAGGGCGCTATTCTGGGGGCCTATGTCATCTGGGGCATTTGGATCGGCACAACCTTTTTGACGGATCTCCTGCCCTATACCTTAAAAGCCAGAGCACCGTATATTCGTTTTCTCATTATCGGCGTTTTATTAGAAGTTATTCTGCTCTATCGACCCCAGGGGCTTTTGGGAGAGGAGAAAAAGGTATCCAAACTCATTGAATGACGGGCTTTTTATTAGCCCCACTATGTGTGCAATGCGTTTTTCCCGTTTCTGAATAAAAATAGGGAGCTTAAAGCAGCTCCCTATTTTTTATGGCTATCGAGATCTTTGGAATTATTGCGTCGGGATTTCGTGCTCCACCCGGACGGTCACAATTTTACCCTTGGTATATTTCCATACCTCAATGGGCGTCACAACATCACCGTGCTTATCGAAATCAACGGATCCAGCCGCTCCTTCATAATTGATCTGCTTACCCGCTTGAAGCAAATCAAAGGCTTTTTTAAATTCACCGGGCAAGATGACCTCTCCCGGAGGATTGGCGACAGCCCGCAGCTGATCCCTGATATTCGTCGCTGTCAATGGCTTTCCTTTAACTTTCGCAGCATAGGCGGCCAGGCCGATGACAGCCGTACCATCGTAAGCATTGGTAATAAAGGGCAGCGGCGGAAGTTGGCCGTATTCGCCCTTATAATCGGCATTGAAGATGACATAGGGCTCACCCCCTGCCGAGCCGGGCGCCGTGCCTAATTGACCTTCAACACTTTTGGATCCCAAAGCTTTTACGATATCCTCTGATTTTGTGCCGTCGCAGAACAGAAAACGCCTGAATTTGAAAAACTCAATGGCTTCTTTGAGATAAATCTTGGCATGCTCCGGGTAACTGAAGGCGCACAGGCGATCGGGATTACCGGCGAGGGCTTTCTTTAACTCCGCATTGTAAGATTCGGCCGCTTTTTCATCATGGGGAACCGCAGCCAGGACCTTACCGCCTTTTTGTTCAAAGGATGCTTTGAACTGTTCCATAAGTCCCTGGCCGTAAGGATTGTTTACATAAAGCACTGCGGCGGTTTTATTGTAGCTGGCCGCCAGCCGACCGGCAATCACGCCCTGCAGGGCATCGGACGGACAGGTCCGGAAGAGGAAATCTTTGCCTTGATCCGCCGGCAGGATCGTAATCAGCGGTGATGTGGATGCCGGCGACATCATGATCACGTTGTTGGGGCTGGTGACGGATTCAGCGACCGGAACGGTCACGCCACTGGCAAGGGCGCCGACGATGCCGACGACCTTGTCTACCTCAACAAGCTTCTTGGCCGCATTGGTCGCCGGAATTGCAGAAGTCTCGCTGTCCTCATGAATGAGCTGAATTTCAAATCCGGCTGCTCCCATCTGTTTGGCCGCCAGAACAACCCCATTCTGAAGATTGGGACCGAATTCCTTTAACGGTCCGGTGTGGGACAGAAGGGTTCCGATTTTAATCTCTGCGGCAGGCGCACTCAGCGCAAATGCCAGCGAAAAAATGAATACACTTGCCAAAACCAGACATTTTTTCATATCTACCTCCTTTTTTTAATGGTGGACCCTGTTTAGCGTTTATCGCTTCAACACTGGCTTAATTCGCCCCCTTATTCTTGTAAGTCAAAACAAAGTCCGCCGATAAATATAAATGTGAAAGTAAAATAAACCGCTTAACTTAAAAACACCCTAAACGCCTCGCAAAGTATCGCGCAGCAGCTTCTCGCAAAAGGAGATGGTGGAATAATTGCCATCTCAATCTGCAAGTCAACGTCAGATACTGAATGCAAATCAGATTCGATACTTATAGGAAAAAGGAAAGGGCGTGTCAAGTGTATCCTTATAAAAAGGCTTCTGACTTGACTTCCATAAAGCATATCCCTACTTTCTGAAGAAATGACTTTCATAGCATCAAAATTCAAAAGGAGAACACATTATGGCAAAAGCGATCAGAATATATGAAACCGGGGGGCCTGAAGTGATGCGCTGGGAGGATTGCGATCCCGGACAGCCGGCAGAAGGTGATGCGCTGGTCAGGCATGAAGCCGTGGGGTTAAATTTTATTGATGTCTATCACCGGACCGGAACGTATCCCCTCCCATCCCTGCCGGCCACTCCGGGAATGGAGGGTGCCGGCATCGTGGAGGCGGTCGGCGAAGGTGTGGCGGATATCGCCGCGGGAGATCGCGTGGCATATGCCGGACTGCCGCCCGGAGCGTATGCCGAAGTTCGGTTGATTCCGGCCCATCGCCTGGTGAAACTCCCGGATGCGATTTCCACGCAGCAGGGTGCCGCCATGATGCTGCAGGGAATGACCGCGCGTTACCTGTTGCACGGCTGCTATGCGGTGAAGGCCGGTGACCGTATTTTAATCCATGCCGCGGCCGGGGGGGTCGGGTTGATTGTTTGCCAGTGGGCCCATCATTTAGGGGCGACCGTAATCGGAACGGTTGGATCCCCGGAAAAAGCGGCGCTCGCACGTGCCCACGGCTGCCATCATACGATTCTTTACAATGAGCAGGATTTTGCCGATCAGACCCGTGAAATCACCGATGGCAGAGGGGTGGATGTGGTTTACGATTCGGTGGGTCAGGCCACGTTCATGCAATCATTGGATTGTCTGCGGCCCATGGGCATGATGGTGAGCTTCGGCCAGTCCTCGGGTCTGGTCCCTCCCTTTGACCCCGGGCTCTTGTCGGCCAAAGGCTCTTTATTTTTAACCCGGCCAACATTGATGGTCTACACGGCCAAGCGTGAAGACTTGCTGGCGCATGCCCGTGACCTGTTTGAGGTCGTGCAAAACGGTGCGGTAAAAATAGAAATCCAGCAGACCTACCCGTTGTCTGAAGCCGCTCGCGCCCATCAGGATCTGGAAGCACGCAAGACGACCGGATCGACGATTTTGATACCCGATTAACAAACCTTTTGTTATTCGTTATTCGTTATTGCTACCCCGACTGTATCGAGCACGGCCGACAATTAAAGATTCACTATTAACCAATAACGAATAACTATTAACTGGCGGTTAAGCCGCCTTGGACACTTTAACCGCACAGACTTTATATTCAGGTATTCCCGAAATCGGGTCAAGGGCCGCATGGGTCAGCCGATTGGCCGCGGCGGCCGCATAATGAAAGGGGATAAAAACCGTACCGGGAACCGCCTTGGGCGATATTTTGATACGGGCCTGTATGTCTCCCCTGCGGGAAGCGATGGTGACCAGCGCGCCCTCTTCCAGTTCAAATTTGCCGGCATCCTGGGGCGCTATCTCCACAAATGCCTCCGGTGCAATTTCATTCAGTCCGGCAGTCCGCATGGTCATGGTGCCGGTGTGGTACTGGTAAAGCAGCCGCCCGGTAGTTAGATACAGGGGATACTCATCGTCGATCTTCTCAGCCGGCTCAATGTAATCGATGGCGTGAAACAGCCCTTTGCCGCGGGTAAACTGTTCGCGATGCAAAATGGGGGTTCCGGGGTGCTCGGCTGTCGGACAGGGCCAGTGAAGGCCTTCATGTTCGATGCGATCATAACTGATGCCGGCATAAGACGGCGTCACTTTAGATATTTCCTCCATAATTTGCCGGCTGCTGTCGTAAGTCATGGAATACCCCATCCGCGTGGCAATCTCACAGATGATTTCCCAATCATCCCGGGATTCACCCGGCGGATCTACGGCCTTGCGAATCCGCTGCACCCGGCGCTCGGTGTTTACAAAAGTGCCGTCTTTTTCTGCGTAACAGGACGAGGGCAATACGACATCGGCCATTTCAGCAGTTTCGGTTAAAAAGATATCCTGCACGACCAGAAAATCCAGATTATCCAGGCTTTTTTCGGCATGGTTAACATCCGGATCGGATACGAGCGGGTTTTCACCGATGACATAAAGGGCTTTGAGGGTGCCGTCATGGGCAGCCGGTATCATTTGAGTCGCTTTCATGCCGGGTTGGTCGGGAAGTTCCGCCAGACCCCAGACCGCCGCCATGCGTTGACGCACAGCCGGATCAATGACTTTTTGATAGCCGGAATACACATCCGGAAGTCCGCCCATATCACAGGCCCCCTGGACGTTGTTTTGCCCGCGCAACGGATTGACACCGCCACCCGCGATGCCCATCATGCCACAAAGCATCGCCAGGTTGGCCAGCGATTTTACATTATCAGTTCCGGTGGTGTGCTGGGTGATGCCCATACAATATAAGATGCTGCTACGCTCGGCCTGGGCAAAAAGCCGGGCCGCATCAATAATTTCCTGCGCCGGGATGCCGGTTATTTGCGCCACCGTGTCCGGTGTAAATTTTTCGACGATTTTTTGCAGCTCGTCGAAACCTTCCGTACGGTTTTCAATGAATCGTTTGGCATGCAGGCCTTCTTTAATAATCACATGCATTAAACCGTTGATCCAGGCCACATCGCTACCCAGATTCTGGCGCAGCCATTTAGCGGCATATCGGGTAATCCCGATTCGCCGGGGATCGACGACTATGAGCTTTGCCCCTTTGGCGGTTACCGCCCGTTTGACAACACTGGATAAGACCGGATGGTTTTCAGTTGTATTGGACCCGGTGATTAAAATCACATCCGCCTCTTCGATATCGGCTATGGTGTTGGTCATTGCCCCGCTTCCGAATGCTGCGGCCAGACCGGCCACGGTGGAAGAATGTCAGAGACGCGCGCAATGATCGACATTGTTGGTTTGAACAACCGCCCGCGCAAACTTCTGAGCAATGTAGTTTTCTTCATTACTAATTCTTGCAGATGTCAACATGCCGATACTGTCAGCGCCGTGTTCAGATTTGATGTCACCCAGTTTGCGGGCAACCAGATCCAGTGCTTCATCCCAGGAAGCCTCACGCAGTGCCCCATTTTCTCTAATCAGCGGGGTTTTAAGCCGATCGGATGAATGGATAAAATCATATCCAAATCGGCCTTTGACACAGAGGCTGCCGTAATTAGGCCCTGCGTCCTGCACGCCGCTTATTTTTACCACTCGGTTGTCTTTGACATGCAGATAAAGCTGACAGCCGACACCGCAATAACTGCAGGTGGTCCGCACCTTGCGGGTTTCCCATGGACGGGCCTCGTAGCGGGCATCCTTTTCGACCAGAGCGCCCACCGGGCATGCCTGCACGCATTCACCGCAAAAGACACAATCCGAATTGATGTAGGGCCGATCACCGGCGGCAATAATTTTGGTGTCCGCCCCGCGAAAACCGAAATGGATGGCCTGATTTACCTGCACCTCGTTGCAGGCCTGCACGCACCGGCCGCATTGGATACAACGGGAAAAGTCACGCATAATGAACGGATTGGCCGTCTCCATCGGGTAGGGCGTCTCGGTGGCTTTAAATCGCTCACCGGTAACCTGATAGCGAAATGCCAGATCCTGCAATCGGCAGTCGCCCCAAACCGGGCACAGCTCAGTGCCGTCTTCGGCCTGTTGCACTTTGAGTTGAAATTCCGTCCAGTTATCACCGGCGGTGCCGCATACCGCGCAGTTGTGATTGCCGGAGGATAACAGCAGTTGGAGAACCATGCGACGGGCTTCAATGACTTTGGCCGTTTCCGTCTGAACAATCATGTTGGGAGCAGCCGGCGCCGCACATGCGGCCACCAGGCTGCGGGCACCCTCAACCTCTACGACACACATGCGACACGCGCCCGTAGGGGCAGCGCCCTTCAAATGACATAAGGTCGGAATGTCTATACTGTTGCGATGGGCTATCTCGAGGATTGTTTCTCCCGGATCGAACACAAATTTATTGCCGTTGATCACAATGCTGTTTTCGGTGGGCATACGCTTAATTCCACTCCTTTTTTTCGGGGTCGGATGGTCAGTCAGGCCGACGCTCAGGATCTTGCATATCCGAATTAAAATAGAACCTTTTACATAAAACCGGGGGCCTTGTCAATGTGCACGCAGGATTAAACAGGCTTCTTGTGCGCCTTCCACAAATGGTAAAAATATACCCCGCAGATACTGCCCATCGTATTGGCAAGGACATCCGTAATATCGGCCTGGCGGAAGGGCACAAAATACTGATGGATTTCATCACTGATACCATACAGGGTTGCTGACCCGATGCTCATTAGAATCAGTGAGGTTTTGTTCAATCTGAGCGGCAATGTTTCATAAGCCCTGAAAAAGAGGATGCCCATAAGGCCGTATGCGCCAAAGTGCAGGAATTTATCCAGAAAACGCACATCAGGGATGTGTTTCAGGCCGGGCTGGCCTGATTGAATGTAAATCGCCAGGCAGTAAATAATCAACGGCAGCCAGCAGATGAGGAAATTTCTGAGTTTTGATCGACCCGTATCAGGCATATCGTCATAGGTGCAAGGCGTAAAGGAAGAGGTGCAAAAAGTTCATTCACCACGAAAGCACGAAAGGATGAAAACACGAAAAAAAATAATACAGTTTTCGTGCTTTTTAATTTTCGTGTTTTCGTGATTAAATTTTTAAAAAATCGAAGGATATATGCAATTCTATTTTAAAAGCCCTCGGTCAATTAAAATTTCGTAGTGGGTCGGCGCTGGCCGAATAATGCTTCGCAGGGTGCATTTTTAGTCACATGCTTTTCCAACTTTTTGCACCACAGGGATTGAAATGTATGGCAGCTTCCATCCAGGGCCTCGAGTTTGGCAATATCCGCCCGTTTACAGCGTAAGTCACACCATTGGATCTTAAATGTTGTCACTCCAGTGTTTTTGGTCATGTCGTTAATATAATTTTTAAGTTACCGGTTGAGCCAGTTAAAAAAGAAAAATTGTCTGATTTTATTTTTTATTGGACAAGATTAACAGGATTTACTGGATATTTTTTTGGCTTTCCGGATGAAAGCCAAAAATTTCAATCGCCTTCGGCGAATGAAAAAATAACTGGCATTTAATTAAAGTTTATAGAGTAATTTGATCTTTCCCCAACTAATTTTTGTGAGATTTTTTCCCGCCCATAGGACGGGATTGGGTTTCGCCACTTTCTTCTGGAAAGTGGCGAAGAAAAGAAATCCAAATAATCCTGTTAATCCTGTCTAAAATATAAAATAGATAGGCTTAATCTTTGAATAAATCCAATGCCAGTTCCCGTTTGCGAATATGGGCTCCGACCGTATTTAGGAACATTTCGTGGGAAACACCGTATTTGACATGGCCATCCAAGGTTCGCACCGACAGGGTGCCGGAATCCTTTTCTTTAGCCCCAACAGTTAGAATAAGGGGGATTTGATTCAACTGGGCTTCACGGATTTTTTTGTTCAGGCTTTCGGCCCGATCGTCGACTTCCACCCGCAATTGCGCATTTTCGAGCTCGGATTTTACCTCATTGGCATAGGACACCAGATCATCATTAATCGGCAGGACCGCTGCCTGAATCGGTGCCAGCCAGAGCGGGAACTTTCCGGCAAAGTGCTCGATTAAGATACCCAGGAAGCGTTCAATGGATCCGAAAATGGTTCGGTGAATCATTAGCGGACGGTGCCGTTCATTGTCTTTGCCGATAAATGTCAGGTTAAATCGCTCCGGTTGCGCCATATCCAACTGGATGGTTCCGCACTGCCAGGTCCGGCCCAATGCGTCTTTAATATGCAGATCTATTTTGGGGCCGTAGAAAGCACCGTCGCCTTCATTTAAGGTATATTCATGGCCGTAGATTTTCAGGGCCGACTCTAAGCCCCGGGTGGCATGCTCCCATTGCTCGTCGGTGCCGATGGATTTCTCAGGGCGGGTCGACAGTTCAAGGTGAAATCCCAAACCAAAGGTACTGTACATCCGTTCCGATAATCGCAGCACCCCCAGAATTTCTTCTTCAATCTGCTCCGGCATCATATAAAGATGGGCATCATCCTGATGAAAGGCTCTGACCCGAAAAAGGCCCGACAAGACCCCGCTGAGCTCGTGCCGATGGACCAGTCCGACTTCAGCGGCCCTTAACGGCAAATCCTTGTAAGAATGGGGTTTGCGGCCGTAGATGAGCATGCCGCCGGGGCAGTTCATCGGTTTGATGGCATAATCGTTGTCATCAATAGACGACGTGTACATGTTTTCCCGATAGTTTTCCCAGTGGCCGCTTTTTTCCCAAAGCGCCCGGTTGAGCATAATCGGTGTTTTGGTCTCGACATAGCCGGCGGTACGATGCTCGGCGCGCCAATAGTCCAGCAAAGTATTCCAAACCTCCATTCCTTTGGGATGAAAAAAAGGCATGCCCGGTGCTTCTTCGTGAAAACTGAAAAGATCCAAGGCCTGCCCGATTTTGCGATGATTTCTTTTTTTGGCCTCTTCAAGAAAATTAAGGTGCGCTTTGAGCTCTTTCCGGCTAAAAAAGGCCGTTCCGTAAATTCGCTGCAGCTGCGCTTTGGTGGGGTCAGCACGCCAGTACGCACCCGATACTTTCGTAAGTTTAATGGCTTTGACGCAACCGGTATGCGGCACATGGGGACCGCGGCATAAATCGGTAAATTCGCCCTGCTCATAAAATGAAATGGTGCCGTCTTCCATCTCTGCAAGCATTTCCTGTTTGTAAGGCTCATCTTTATAAAATTCGATGGCTTCGGCTTTGGAAACCTCTTTACGGTAAATGGGCAGTTTGGCTTTAATTATTTTTTTGATTTCAGCTTCAATTCTGGGAAAATCTTCTTCTGAAACCGGCTGCATATCGATGTCGTAATAAAAGCCGTCTTCAATGGCCGGGCCGATGGTCAGTTTGGCATCTTTAAATAGCCTCAAAATGGCCTGGGCCATCACATGGGCAGCGCTGTGGCGCAAAACGTGCAGCGCCTCCGGATCCTTCTGGGTAATCAGGCGAACCCGGGCATCTTCAGAGATCGATGTGCTCAAGTCCACAAGCTCATCGTTGATTTCAAGGGCCACACAATTGCGCGCAAAATCGGCTGAAATGCTTTCGGCCAATTCCAGGCCCGTCGGGGCCTTTTCAAAAGTCTTTAAGTTACCGTCGGGAAGTGTTATGTTTACCATTATCCTCTCACCTTGATAAGTTTTGAACAACTGGTAAAATGGTTGAATCGGCATTAAGTTTTGAGAATATCAAACTTAGAGATCCAAGCAAAGGTTAAATTAATAAATAAAATTAAACTCTTTAAAGTAAAGTGCCAATAGAATAATACCTGGTATAGCAGCTGCACTCAGCAGATTGCACAATAAGGTTTCCACACTTAGGCGAAAGGCTTAGATGGGTCAAGAAAAAAATGGCAAACCGCAGCGCTCGTAGTTATTTAAAGATCAATTCCCTGACCGACCTGGAAAAATTTGCCGGCCAACTGTTAAAACAACGAATCATCGGTGTCGATCTGGAAGCAGACTCCATGTATCATTTCAAAGAAAAGGTCTGCCTGATCCAAATCGCCACCCAACATACCACTGCCGTCATCGATCCGCTGCAGGTTAGGAATTTATCCGCACTGAAGCCGGTTTTCCGGCGTGGTGACATTCAAAAAGTATTTCATGGGGCGGATTATGATGTTCGCTCACTTTATCGAGATTTCAAAATCAGCATCAACAATCTTTTTGACACCGAGCTGGCAAGCCGGTTTCTGGGCTTTAAAGAAAGCGGTTTGGATGCGGTGCTTACGAAAAGATATAATGTCCACCTTAATAAAAAATACCAGCGCAAAGACTGGTCAAAGCGCCCGCTGTCGGAGGAGATGATCGACTATGCCGCCGCCGATGTGCACTATCTGATCCCTTTAGCAAAAAGCCTTCGGCAGGAGCTAAAACAAAAAGGCCGACTTTCCTGGGTTCAGGAGGAGTGCGCCTATTTAAGCACAGTCAGACCGACAGCTAACGACGCAGGTCCCTTATTCCTGGGATTTAAGGGTGCAGGCAAACTGGATCCCAGAGATCTGGCAGTCCTGGAAGCGTTACTGCATCTGCGCAAAGAAATCGCGCAACAGCGCGATCAGCCCCTGTTCAGAATAATGGGAAACAAATCCATCCTAACAATAGCAGAAACCCGGCCCCAGAGCATAAAAAAACTGTTGGAGACAGAGGCATTGGGATCAAAACAAATCGACCGTTACGGTAAGAATGTTGTCGCGGCGGTAAAAACGGCGCTGCGGATACCCGCCAAGGACCTGCCCAAATATCCTCGCAAAACCGCACCGATGGTCCCCGCCATTGTGGCCAAACGGGTCAAAGAACTGAGACGCTGGCGGGACGGACTGGCAAAAAAACTGGAGATCGATCCATCGATCATCTGCACCAAAGCATTGATCAGTGCAATCGCGGTGCAAAAGCCTGTCAATCTCGGCGGCCTGTCAAGGATTAAGGAGTTGAAAACCTGGCAGGCCAACGGATTTGGCAATGACATTATCGGTATCTTAAGAAAAACCGGTTGAGTCGCCGACCACCCGCAGATTGGGTACCTTAATCGGTGGGGGTGGAACCTTGGATTCTCGTGCAAGGCACCCGGTTTGAAATCACCCAATTCAGTCTGAAATGGAAGAAAAAATTACATTCGAATCCGGCCCCTGCCGGTTGGAAGGATATTGGCAGGCAGGCACCGCCGCCAAAGGCGTGGTCATCACCCATCCCCATCCCTTGTATGGCGGAAACATGCGTAATCCCGTTGTTGAGAGCGTTCAAAGCATCTATCAAAAACACGGCTATGGGACGTTACGGTTCAACTTCAGAGGGGTTGGCAGCAGTCAGGGACACTACGATAATGGTGCGGGTGAACAGGATGACGTTCGCGCTGCAATTGCTTTCGTTCGTCATAAGGCTTTACCGGCCGTTGACCTGGCAGGCTATTCCTTCGGGGCCTGGATAAACGCAGGGGTCGCCGCCGAGAAGGGTGCACCGATCGAATCCATGATGATGGTGTCACCGCCGGTCGAATTCATCGAATTTGAAAACATCACCTTCCTGAGCTGCCTCGATCTGGTTATCACCGGCAGCCGTGATGGCATCGCGCCTGCTCATCGTATTCGCGATCTATTGCCGACCTGGAACCCGGATGCGCAATTTGAAGTCATCAACGGCTGTGATCATTTTTATTCCGGCTATCTGGAAAAACTGGAATCGATTCTAGATCGATATTTGGAGTCAACAAAACCAGACCCGGCCTAAACCAAAGCGCTCGGAATTTTTTAATTCTCACGCAAAGCCGCTAAGATCGCAAAGAAGATAATAAAAAATCTTGGCGGCTTGGCGTGAGCCCATTTATTCAGGTGTTGGATCCGGCCTCATAATACCGCATCACCACTTTTTTCCTGCCCGCTAGGACCTTATATTCTTCATCCGGGTAGCCAATGGCAATGACAGCATAAACCGTTTCCTCATTCGGAATCTTTAAATGATGCTTGATGGTCGGATCATTTCGTATGGCTTCCACCGCAAAGCCGATCAGGCAGGTGCCCAACCCCATGCTGTGGGCGGCCAGTAAAATATTTTGGGTGGCCAGCAAAGCATCTTCCATCGGACAGCTGCCGCCGGGTTTAGCGGCCACAACGACAACCGCGGTGGCCCCGTGGAAGAGGCGGTCGCGCCGGTGCTGCTCCCATTCTTCAAGGCCTTTTTTAACCGATTCATAATATTCCTGATAATAGTTTTCCAATCCGGGTTTGCCGATCAATTTTAGGGCCTTGCGCCTCACGATTTTTTCAGCCATGCGATTTAAATTCCGGAAAAAGGCCCCGATGCGTTGGGCAAATTCAATCACCGCTTCGCGATCGGGAAAAATCGTAAAGGTCCAGCATTGACTGTTCGTGCCCGACGGCGCCGTGGTTCCGATCTTTACCAGGTCCTCGAGCACCGAACGATCAACGGTTTGCTCGGTATAGTTCCGGCAGGAGCGCCGCGATGACATCAGCTGAACCAGGCGGGACGTATCATACTCGCCATGGGGCAGCCAAAGATTATCAAGATCAAAATTTTTAAATATGAGACTCTGGGCGTCGATCGCCTGAACTTTGACAGCATCAACCGGGCAAACGGCAACACAATGTCCGCATTGCAATGAACGATCACCGGTTACAACCGCCTTATCCCCTTGCATGCTGATGGTTTGATCGGGACATACCTTTACGCATAACTCACAACCGATGCATTTCTCCGGATCGATAATGGTCGTAACTTGTCGGTCAATCATTATTACCTCATTAGCTTTGAAAGTATGAAGGTTCCCCGAACCGGATTAGAACCTCAAATCAAGCTCGAGGTCAATAAAAGTAAAGTGCCTAGAATGAGCTAAAGTGACTAAGGTGAATGAATTCTATCATTTTTATAAAAGATGGAGCAAGCGACACCTTAACTTTAGGCACTTCAAACTTTAGTTCAATTTAGGCACCTTTGCGCATAAGCTCTAACTGGAGTTGCCTGGCCATCAGCCGTCCATGTAAATCGGGAATCGCAAGGTTAAATGGTCGTCGGACTTCTGCATTCACATGCATTTATCAAAGAATAAAATTGTGATACACATATTACAGATTTCAGATAGTTATTTTTTGTCAAATAGAAGTCAACCAAAAATTGACAGTGATTTAGCCGATCCTTAATTTGGAGGGAGATTAAGTTCATGGCGTTACGGCTGTCACACTATCGTGGATGCTTGCCTGGGTCTTCCAAAATAAAAATTTTCAGCCCGATCGAAAGGAGGACGTATGAAAACCATACCCCGGATTATTGAGGAGCAGGTGCAACGCTGGCAAATCATGCAAAAAGAGGGAAAACAAGAAAAAGAAGGTGTTTCCATCGTCACCGTATCCAGAGAGCCGGGCAGTGGTGGCCGCATCGTCGCAGCCCGCCTGGCTGAAACACTCGGCATTGATATTTTGCATCAGGAAGTCATCCATGAGATGGCCAGAAGTGCCGACGTCAGCGAAAAATTGGTAGAAACCCTGGATGAACGAGGGCTTTCGACACTGGAACACTGGATCTCTTCTCTGGTTCATGAACGGCATTTGTGGCCCGACCGATACATGCAACATCTGATGAAAGTGGTCGGGACCATTGGCAAACACGGTCGGGCCGTGGTGGTCGGAAGAGGCGCCAATTTTATTTTGCCGCCTGAAAAAAGATTCAGCGTTCGAATTGTGGCCCCGCAAGCCTGGCGGATTAATAATGTCGCCAAAGAATTTGATATTTCCTCGGAAGATGCCAAAAGACGGGTCATGCGAACCGAATCGGACCGCCGGGCATTCATCCGCAAGTATTTTAACGCCGATATTGCCGATCCCACCAATTATGATCTGGTTGTAAATACCGCCACGTTAAACATCGATGATGCTGTGAAGATGATATCTTCTGCACTGGG
>JASFGZ010000054.1:0-15099 GCA_050123495.1 Desulfobacterales bacterium | reverse complement strand
CGATTCGCTCGGCGAGCTGCTTGATGTATAAAGACCTGGCCACTTTGTCATTTATTGCGGCCAGAGGTCGTTGCAGTTCGGCAATAACACGAATTTTACCTTCGGTTGTTAGCCCGTGCTTGCTTAGGGCCTGCTCAATTAAAAACGTAATAATACTAGGTGCTTGTGATGCAGCCGCCTTAAATTTTTCAGGCCCGTTTTCCATCAGGAATGAATCCGGATCATGTTCCTCCGGTAACACCAAGATGTGGGTGTCTGCTTTCTCTTCCCGAAACACATCTCCGCGACTGAAATCCACATGCTCTTTCCAAAAAATGTCAACACATCGCGATGCAGATCGGATACCGGCTTCATCCGAATCATATACCAGTATCATCCGGGGAGCATATCGGGTCAATAAGCGGACATGTTCCTCGGTTAGTGCGGTCCCGAGCGTTGCTACCGAATTTTCAATGCCGTGCTGGTGAAGAGAGAGCAAATCAAGATACCCTTCGACAATAAATATCGTTTTGGTCGTGCGGCATTTTTCTTTGGCAGTGTAAAGCCCATACAAAGAACGGCTTTTATTATAGACAGGGGTTTCCGGTGAATTAAGATATTTCGGCAAAGAATCATCCAGCACCCGCCCGCCGAATCCGATTACCGCCTGGTTAATATCAAGAATCGGGAATATGATACGATCCCTGAAACGATCGTAATAGCCGCGTTTATCTTTTTTGGGCAAAATCAGGCCTGAGCGTTCGACCAAAGCAAGGGGCGCATCTTTTTTTGAAATAAAATTTAAAAAATGATCCCACCCTTTTGGCGCATATCCGAGATAAAACCTGTCAATGATCTCAGCGGAAAATCCCCGCTTTTTTAAATAGGACATCGCCTGGCCACCGGCTGATTTGCTGCGCAATGCGCGGCCGAAAAAATCCATCGCCTGCCGGTTGATATTCAGCAGAGCCTCCCTTTCGCTCATTCGTTTCTTTTGTTCACGTGTCAGGCTTTTTATAGGAATTTCAATGCCATACCGCCTGGCCAGCGCCCGAGCTGCTTCCGGAAATGCAAGTCCGTCATGTTTCATGAGGAAGCTGAATATGTTTCCACCAACACCACATCCAAAGCAATGAAATATTTGTTTTTCGGGGCTAACTGAAAAGGATGGCGTTTTTTCAGTGTGGAACGGGCATAGGCCTAAAAAATTTTTCCCTGACTTTTTCAGATGGACAACTTCCGAAACAATATCCACAATATCAGCCGCGTTTTTAATTTCTAAAATTTTATCTTCAGGGATAAAAATAGTCAAAGACAGCGACCTCCATAATTTATGGAACAGGAAAGATAAGCACGAACGGAAGGATCTTAAATGGAATGAAGCTTTTCAAATTTTGCTATTTGCCCAATTCGCCAATTTGAAATTGCTTTTAAAAATTTGCCATAAGTCTATATACTTATGGCCCCCCGCTACCGGAAATTGTTAAACCTGAAAAATAATCTGTTTTCAAATATTTGTCAAGAAAATTTTGCTTAAAATCCCTATTTAATCTTTTCATGAGAATCTGTTTTGTTCCGTCAATTCCAAAGCCTCTTTCAGGTCCAATTTTCCACTATATAATGCCTTGCCGATGATAACGCCGGCAACCCCTGCTTTTTCTAAGGGTAATAGATTTTTTATGTCTTCAATCGATGAGACACCGCCGGAGGCCACCACCGGGATCGATACCGCTTCTGCCAGTCCCAGGGTGGCATCCAGGTTGGGTCCTGTCTGCATTCCATCCCGATGGATATCTGTAAAATTGATGGCGGCAACACCGCAATCTTCGAACGCTTTCGCCAGTTCTACAGCCTCGATTCGCGTGGTTTGGGTCCAGCCATCAATCGCCACCTTGCCGTTGCGCGCATCGATACCCACCACGATCTGGCCGGGATAAGTTTTACAAACCCTTTTAACAAACTTTGGCGTCTTGATGGCAGCGGTACCGATTATAACGCGTTTGACACCCATCTCGATATACATGTGCACGGTTTGTTCGTTACGAATTCCACCTCCCAGCTGAATCGGCACCTTCACCGACTGCAATATCTTGCGGACCGACTCCATGTTTCGAGGCGCTTTTGCAAATGCGCCATCCAGGTCAATCACATGAACAAACTGCGCGCCAAGCCGGGTCCATTTTACGGCCATGGCTTGCGGGTCATCCGAATACACCGTTTCGTCATCCATGCGCCCCTGAAGGAGCCGAACACATCTTCCATCTTTTATGTCGACAGCCGGTATGATGATCATCGCTTGAACACATTTGATAAATTAGCAAGTTATTGGCTTCACCCCAATTGGAATGGTGGAATTATGGAATTCTGGAATATTGGAAAAATGTTTTTGGCCTTCGGCCATAAAGCTTGCCGCCCGGAGAGGATACTGCAATGTTGGTTAATCGGCAAAATTCGGCTCGAAGGTAAAGATCAAAATGGACAATTTCCTTGAAAACCCCCTATTCCATTATTCCATTAACGAGGTAAAGCATCATGCTGGAAAGAATTTAGTATTTTCAATCGGTTGTAGAAATTCCAAGGCGTTTATTCTACAACGTACCTTTTGAGGAGCGAACATCTTTGATGCGCTGATCAATTGAAGCGGCCTGATCCAAGGCCCTGCCAAGTGCCTTGAACATCGATTCCAGGATGTGATGCTCATTTTCACCGTATGACACATTAATATGAAGGTTTAGTCCACCGCGACTCACAAAAGCCCTGAAAAACTCCTTTGCCAGCGAGACGCTAAATCCCATGCCTGAAGGGTTAAATGACGGGACATGATACACCAAAAACGGGCGCTTAGACAGATCCACCGTAACCGCAGTCAGAGCGTCATCCATGGGGGTTACAGCGTGGCCATATCGTTTTATACCTTTACGACTTCCAAGGGCTCGGTCAAAAGCCTCTCCTAAAACAAGGCCTACATCTTCAACGGTATGGTGAAAATCAACCTCCAGATCACCTTTGGCCTTTACGCCCAGATCAAAAAAACCGTGAACGGCGGATAAGGTGAGCATATGATCAAAAAAGGGTATACCGGTGGATATTTCGGACTGGCCGTTACCGTTTAAATTCAGGCTAACACGAATTGCAGTCTCTTTCGTCTTGCGTTCAACCTCCGTAACCTTTTCCATAATTTTTAACCTCTTGTTTTTTGACGAAAGCATCAAAACCCATCTTCGCCGATATACACCAAAATTTTAAACTTTCCGACTCGGCTTATCAACAGGTCCGGCATGTTACGATTCGCCAGCTATAAGGCATCATAATCAAATTATTTAAGAAATGCAAACCTTTATATGAACACAGAAATTATGAAAAGGGTGGCCCACCGAAATGGACCACCCCTGAAAGGAGGTCAGAATAAAGCACTATGACGTACTTACTCTGAGGCAGCTTGGACGAATCCAGGCAGCCACAGTATAGACCCACATGCTCGATAAAAGTTACAAATTATTAAAAAAATTTAAAACCAAAAGGGCAGCGAGGAGATGCTCGACGCTGCCCTTTACGAGAGGATGTCAAACGAGTAAATGTAGCCTCCCCTCGATTGCCTAGTTTCACCACATTAAAATAATCATCATTTGCCGATGTTAAAGAGGCCTGAAACAAAATATGCGGAAATTAGTGAAAAGGATGATTGCGCCGATTGTATTGCCGGTTGACATCACGGGTGTTATCAGCTAATAGCTTTCGATCGTATTTGATACATTGTGGCAGGTGGGTGTGTTATATTTTGATAACCGAGAAATCAATAAAAATTAAAGTGATAGTTAAATAAATATAACTTATACGCCTTAATTATTATTTAATTTGGTGGAGATGAGGGGGATCGAACCCCTGACCTCGGCATTGCGAACGCCGCGCTCTCCCATCTGAGCTACATCCCCACAAGAAGCCGCTTTCATATCAAATTGACATGTAACGGTCAACCTAAAAGCACCCCTAATTGATCGTTTCAAATTTTAAAAATGGGGGAACCGTTTTATTTTTAAGGAATTCTATCGATTTATATTTTTAAAATTTAAAAAGGGGTTATTTTGTCTTATATTCAATGGATCATACTTTAATGCAAGTATGCTGAGTTCTCAAGGAGAAAATTAATGAAGTTCAAAGTTGAATTAAGCGATGCCTATAAAAATTATACTTTTGACCAGGATAAAATTTTACCTCCGGAAGATACTGTCAGGCGTTTCAAGGAAAAATTGAAAAAAGTAAATCTCGATATCCTGAAACGAACCATCCGCATCGACAGCGGAAGATTGGATATTCCTATTTATTTCAGCCTGTGCGGCACCGATGCCCATAACATTATCGGAACAAAAAAGCAGATGGGTAAAGGTGGAACGCCCTCCCAATCCGAAGCCAGTGCGGTTATGGAATTGGCTGAACGGTTCAGCTTTTTCAGCTTTGTGAAAAACCCGGAGAACTTTTTTACCGAAAAATTTTGTAATATTAAAGACAAAGTCCTCCCTTTCGAAATGATTGCCAAATCGGTTCACGATGCGTCGGAAGACTTGCCGATCACCCGTAAAATCTTTGAAAATTTACCCCTCAAATGGACCTGGGCATACAATCTAACCCGTAATGAAGAAACCCTGGTGCCTTTTGATTGGTTTTTCGCAATCAATGAATTCAATGGACCCTCGGCCGGTAATTGTGTTGAGGAAGCGATCAGCCAGGGCATTTGCGAAATTATCGAAAGGCACACATCATCAGTTATCAGTCACAATCAATTGAAGGTCCCGGCTATTCGCGCAGACTCGGCCACCGACCCGTTGGTGATTGAAATGATCGGCAAGTATCGCCGCATCGGTGTTAAACTTTTTGTCTCGGATTTCACCCTCGATACGGGTATTCCGAGCGTCGGCGTCCTGGCATATGATCCAACCACATTCCCGGAGTTGAGCGAAATTGTCTGGACTGCCGGCACAACGCCCGATCCCCAGAAAGCCCTCAGCCGCGCTCTCACCGAAGTTGCTCAACTCGCAGGTGATTTTGACACGGCTTCCAACTATGTGGCCAGCGGCTTGCCAAAATTTAATGATCTTGCAGATGCCGATTATGTGACGAATCCGGGAAAAGAAATTGATATCAGCGCGCTACCTGATTTGTCCGACGCCAATATAAAAATCGAGGTCGAGAACTGCCTGGCGGCTCTATCAAAAAATAATATGGAAGTGTTTGTCATCAATACGATGCATCCCAATCTTAAAATCCCTGCATTCTATACGATTATCCCGGGTGCGCATTTTAGAGAACGCGCATTGGGTACCAGTGTCGGCATGTTTGCGGCCAAACACATCGCTGAAAACCGCGACCCCCTTAAGGCCATAGGTGCACTTGAAAAGATCGATAAAGACATCCCCGGGAAATACTATATCAAATTTTATCTCGGGTCCTGTCAAATTGCGCTGAATAACCCCAAATCGGCCTACAAACATTTTGAAGAAGCCCTGAATTTGGCACCGAATAAACAGGATGTACCCAGCATTTACTCGTATATGGGTGTTGCCCTAAAAGATATGGGAGAATACCGCAAGGCGTTGGATGTGCTCAAAAAAGGCGAACAACTGGATCGGGAAAGAACCGATATCTATAATCTAATGGGGTTCTGCCATTTCAAGTTAAAAGAAAATGAAGCGGCCATTGCGAATTTCAAAAAGGTTATTCAACTCGATCCGACCTCTGCAATTGATTACGCCAATATTGCTTCAAATTATCGTGATATGGGCCAACCGGCAAAAGCGATCCGATACTACGAAATGGCACTCACCCTTGACCCTTCAATTGAATTTGCCAGAGACAATCTAGCCAGACTTAAAAAACAGGTGAGCTGATTTAATAGGTCTACTCTATCCTTCTACGCAAATGGCCGATACTTCCTTTTACCTCAGCAATCTGTTGATCCATTTCTTTTAAAATTTCTAATGTACGCCGCTTGTCGGCTTTCGTACTGTCTAACCGCTCGGCCACAGCTGCCAGATCAGTAAAAAATAGCTGGAAGCGGTCACGCATCAGATCGGTTAGATTTTGAGCTGAATGTTCCACGAGCTTGAGCAAAAAGGCAAATTTTAAATTTTCTCGATAATCTTTTAGCTGCTCGACCACCGATTTTAATGTTTCGCGTTTCATCTGCCGGGTGCCACCATCTAACGCCTGACGGACCACTTCCGCTTGCTTGCCGGTCGGTTTTTTCAATATTTTTTTAAGGTTCCGCTGGAGGCTGTATACGCCAAGACGCAGTATGGCAGCGGTTTTAATTTTTGCAGAATAATGCATCGTCGTCACGAGCTTGGGCGGATTCAGTCCGGTCTGCTGTATCTGTGCTTCCATGTCAGACCATCCAATTGTCGGCTGTCCTTCGGTGTTCAAAGAAATACCCAGCTTTTTCATCAGACGGATATATTCGGCATAAGTGTCGGAAAGCATCGCTTTGTAAGGTTTGATGATCATGTCAAAATACTTTCCAATTTCATTTTCCTGCACTTTAACAAAACGGATCACCTCCGGGTTGATGTCTTCCGTGATAAATGTATCCAGAGACTGTTTAAAATTCTGGTAACCCAGGTACATGGTTCTGGAGACACCGGTTAAGTCTGCTCTTTCCTTAAACGATTGAGTCGGGCCCTTATAATTTTTTATGAAGTCGAAAATCTTCTTGATAATATCACCGGAATGAACATCAAAAAAACGGTTCACATCGACACTCAGCTTCTTTTTGATTTTGGTGACAGCACCTGTGATGGTAGTATTCAGAACGGTTTTCATTTGATCGACCCGATCCTGATGACGCTCAAGTTTATGCATTAATTCCTGGGCACTTTGAGAATCCCGCGCAAGAATATCCTGGTTGATTCCGATCCAGTTCTCCATTCCGGATAAGATGACAGCGAGTCGCTCAAGATGGTTTTTCAATAATATGGCATCGCGTCGGCTGCTAAGCTTTAGGTCAAAGGCCGATTTGAACCGCTCGGTTTCCCTGATTGAAAAATCAGTCAACGCCTCTTCAGTTTTCCATTGCAGCATTCTCAGCTGATCTTTTTCCGAAAGAGTTAACACCGGTGAGGAGAAAAGATTAAATAAGGCAGAAAATGTATACACTTCCGGCTCCGGTTTGATCAGTGCCAGCTCATCCTGCACTTTGCCAACCAGTGTTCGAAGTTCTTCTATTGATTCGTGCTCGCTAAAATCACAATTAATGACAAACACGGTATTATCTAAGATACCCATTTTTTTGATTATGGATAAAAACCGGATATCCGCTTGCCGTAATCCCGTTCGGCTGCTGACAACATACACAATCAGGTGCGTGCGTAGCAAATAATCCTGGATCATCGCCAAATGCAAAGGATTCGAAGAATCGCTTCCCTGACAATCAGCAATTTCGATATTATCATCCAGTCCTTCAGAAGGGATCTCCAGTTGAACATCCTTCAGATAGACCGCCAATTCTTCGTTCCCGACAAAACCCTTGTGTTCGGCAAAGGCGTCTTCTTCATACTGCCGGGTTGTGTCGTCTGAGGAGATGATGCCATAAATGCGATCATAACCTTTGATATATGAAGTTAACAGTACATTATTAAGGTTGCGGGTGTCTTGAGAAATCAATTGCTCGGAACTCAAAGATTTCAGAGCTTCTTGAATGTGTTGGCGCTCATCCGCTTGCCGGATGTCAAATTTCATATTATTCTTGCGCCAATCCTGCGAGGGAAACAAAACCAGTGCCTGTTCCATTTCCGCATTCACCTCACCCCACGACTTGAAGAAAAGATGAGCCCTTAAACGCCTGCCGGGTCGCACCCGGGTTACGATCGATGTGACGACGCCCGCACCTCTTTTCAGATAATCGCCCCTCAACATGGAGTTTAAAAAGGTGCTCTTCCCCGATTTGATCGGTCCCACCACAGCCACCCGGATGATGTCTTCTGACATCTGGGCCGGCAGCTCCCGGCACGTTTTTTCCCAATCGCCAAAACTGGATTCCGCCATTCCAGGCATTGATTTGACTTTCGAAATCAATGCTAAGATATCCTGATTAATCTTCAGAATTTCTTCTTTAAGGTAATTGTAGCTATCCATTTTTCATTAATTTTCATGAGGAGCCCCTTGGTGTCATAAAATTAGACGCTTCATCCCGCGAAGCGGGGCAAGATTCAGGGATTAAGCTTGCAGATCTGGCGCAGTTCATACATCCTGCCGGCTTAATTGTCAAAACGATTTCGCACCGCACATCAATCAAGCTGAAGGTTTTCGAAAAGTTTCTGAGAATGATTTGCAATTTTAGCTTTCATGTCCAGGACATAATCCGGTCGGATGCCATCTTTCCAGCGGGGATATCCGCCGCGCCAGACGTATTTAATCAGCTCTTGAAAGGTCATACGGCTGAATTTATACTCTCCAATATCAACCTCAAGTGCCCGCTTATTTGCATTCACGGGTATCAGAATTCGCCTGGCAAAGTCTGAAATAATACGGCGAACAAGTGCCTGGCGCTGGTGACCTTCCGGGTTTTGTTTGAAATCTTCAGGTTTTTCCGGGAGGCGACAACACATTTTCTAAAGTGCTGCCGTATTGCCGTTTTTCTGCTCAGTCCTCATTACGCATCACTTTTTTAGAGTGAACCGCCATTTGCAAAACATATCCTCCGGATGAGAATCGGGCGGGGCGAACAGGCATTCTATCTGTATGCGTTTATCAATTTCTTTAGCAAAACCGGTAAATTCCTCACGATGCATATCTTTGCAGGCATACTCATTCAGCCCCCGTTTAAGCCGGGCTGTCTGGGTCGGACATGAGGGCACATGAATGAAAACTTCATCAGGTGTTTCGGTGATTTGATATCCAACGAGGATACACCACGGAAAATACCTCAACGCCTTTACAAAACCACTCAGGCCTTTTTCCTCAATCTTGAATCGCTTTAATAAATCTTTGGCGGCCATGGACGCGACATGGCCCCATACCTTTTCATTTAGGCGGTCTGCCGTTGACTCATCAAATTGCTCGGTTATGTTAATATACCAGAATGCATCAATGACCCGGTAATGCCATAAAAGAAATTGGATATAGTTGCGCAGATCAGAATTTTCCATATCTTCAAAAATTTCAAGATCCATTGGCTATTCCTTTCAATAATTCGATATTAAATGCGATACGGGATAAAATATAATTCTCTCATATTTCCTGTCCATGAAATTTAAGAATACCGGTAAAAAGCGCCCCTGCGGTAATCAGTCCGCCGCAGATGGCAATGCCGATCGCAAAGCTGCTTATATCGCCGATGACGCCGATAAATATCGGAACCAGGCCGCCACCGACCACAGAGGCCAGGGGAACGGTAAGAGAAACGGCTATGTTTCTTGATTTGGGCGGGACGATAAAGGACAAGGCAGCAAAACCGACAGGAAAGAAGCAGACCGCAACCAATGGCTGTAAAAACACAATAAGGGGAATATATGAACGGGGCACGGCTCCTAAAAGAACAGTCATGACGCCGCTAATTAGAAATATAATTTTCAGAGTCGATCTTGGACCAAACCGATCCACCGCCCAACCACCGACAAAGACCATTATCAGACCGGATAGCCGTGATAGCGCAATCAAGGTGTTGGCCAGATTTCGATCGATTGCGTGTTCTGTCACCAAATAAAGCGGCAGCATCGTGTAGATACCCAGCGTGGCGCATATGCCTAAGCTGAAGAATAAAATCATTACCCAATAAGAAGATTTGATAAATAACTCACGTAAGGCTGAGAAGCTCGGCGCCTGGCCGAAAGACTCGCCACCGCGACCCAGGCGAGCAAACAACGGACTCATCACCAATGCGGCCAAGCCGAAAAGAATAAATACAATTCTCCAGGAATACCGGGCCATTATGGCCTCGGCAATTAGGGGCGCGGCAACAATGCTTAAATTAGGAGCGATATCGTGAATCGCCAGCGCCTTGCCCCAGTGCCGAGAATTTATCAGGCCTGTCAGGGTTGAAATCCCCGAAGGCAGATAGACACCTGTCGTAAGCCCGAGCATAAATAACGCTAAACGCAAGGTCCAAATATCTTTACAGAAGGCAATTGCGATCAGCGCCAGCCCTAAAGCCGTGTTGGAAACAATGATGGTTCGTTTATGATTGAGACGGGAAGAAATAAAACCGGAACCTGTAAGCGTTATAAAATTTCCCAGAGAAATCAGAAAAAATAAGGTTCCGGCTTCCGCATGGGTCAGGTTGAAATTGATCTCGATTTCAGGGATCAAAGGTGCCAGGGTGATACGGGAAACGAAGTTCAGAAAGAAAATGGAGGTGAGTATGAGGAGAGGCCCCAATTGACTAAGAAACCTACCGGAGATTTCAGATACATGCGTTTCGGTATCCGCAGGCGCTAAAGGATTATCCATTGGGGGCTGAGACCTTCCTCGATCATGGCTTATCAGGTCATGTTCCGCGTTTAAAATTCATTGATAGATGGGGTTTTGAAACCACTTCTAGGGATAATACTTTTTAACAAACGGCTCATAAAGGGTTTGCCCAATCAGGACTCTGGTGAAGCCGGTTTTTCCACCACAATCCAAAACGCGTGCGATTCTCTTGGCGATCGCCAGCCGTTCCTGAGAATCCGTCTGATTAAGGAACGCAAAGCGCATCGCTTCAGGAGGAGAATTTTTCATAATGCCGTTATTATCCATCAGGACATCCGCAATTGCATTCTCTGTTATCGCAGCCCCAATTGCAAGACCGCTAATCTTGGATACTCGTTGTGGGCGAAATGCCCATCTGTATGTTAACGGTTTTCCAACTGCATCTAGGCCGACGACTCCAATTAACCAATGCGTGCTTTGAGGAATAACAGGTTCATGTAAAGCAGGTGCTTTCAAGGGTCTGCCGGCGGCGCCATCTGCTTCGACGATAATCCAGCGACATACTCCGGATTGCCAGAGCGCGTCGATTGTTTCCGGTTTCAATCCTTTAAGTTTGTTCTTTAAGTGCAATATCGCACTGCCGGCTGAAATGTGAGAATTCCGTTTAAAAACTTCTCGTGCATATTTTGCGATTGCCTCAGCGGATTCGGATACGATCACAATCGATGATTGCATGCGAGTCGGCCTATAGATTTTTGTGCTTGTCGTCGTCAGAACACGATCCCCGCTTTTTGAAAGCTCGCGAGCGAGACGAAACATCAGCGCAGTTTTGCCGCCGGCTCCCACAACGCTGATGACACCACCTCTTTCTAACATCAGGCTGTGCTTCAAAGATGGCATATTACAGTCACGCTTTGTTGGTTTCTGGTTAGCTAGCAATTGGAATGCTGGAATGATGGAATACGGGAATATTGGGTCTCTAATTTGAATCGCAACAATAAATATTGTGCTTTTGAAAGCAAGCTCACCATGGATTAAAAAAAATATCAAATAAGCTATGCATTTTTGACCAGTATTCCATTCTTCCAGAATTCCATTATTCCATTTAGCAAGTATAAAATAAGTACCGTTATAAGATAGATAATTTAAGTGTGTTACATAATTTTCAAGGCGCTAGTTGTAAACTCTAAGGATGGCCTCGAGTACTGCGCCGCCAATTGCTCGGGCCTTTTCGGAAATCGTGTTGCAGTAATCCACAATTCCGCGGGGATCAATGTCCCCGATTTTTAATCCCCGGCGCACGCTAACCGAGGATCGGATCAACCCACGGATTACCCCGTCAATTCTCGCAATTACAGGTTCCTCGGCAACCGTTCCAATCGTGTCACCTCGTTTTACATGATCGCCAATCGAATGCTGGGCATTAAGCTCGCCGTCGCAGGGCGCTCTCAGAACTCTTTCTTCAGTATATCCTTTAATGGAACCCGGGATTCCGGTATCGGGCTCAGCATTGCCAGAAGTTATAATCCTTCCCAAATTATGGCCGCGATTGGTTTCAATAACAAAATGGACGTCCTGGCTGGCAGTAAAACCGGGTCCGAGTCCAATGACCAGCGGCGCCTCTTTCATATGGGTACCGATATTTTTCTTGGCTAATATCGCGTCGACCACCACATTTGGCTGTGCTTGATCGAGCATCTTCCATTCAGGATCAACAGCGACTGCTATTTTCCCATGGGCCCAGGCCCGCAAAAGGTTTTCGTAATCATCAATCTTAATGGCTTCCACGCCTTCAACCGTTTTGCATCCCTCATGAACAGCCTCACAAAATGCAACCTCCCGTCTAACGGCCAGCGGAGAATCGGTTTCCAGCATCAGAATTTTACAAATATTGGACATATAAATTCGCCAGGCAACGCCGCTGGCCATCTCCCCTGCCCCTTTGATCACAACAATGAGTTCATTCAGCTTAATTTTTCTATCCTCCGACGTCTGGTCTATGGTAATTGGCTAATGGCCGCCGGCTCCGGGTACCCGGCCTCTGGTCACTGGCTCCTGGATTCTGGCAATGTGATTTTGACCAGCAGCAAGAAGCCTGCAGCCTGTAGCGAGACTTATTTCCCAAACGGACACGTCGGAAACCGGCATTTGTCGCAATCCAAGCACAATCCCCCGTGGCCCATTTGGGCAATTTCGTTTTTGGTTATTTCATCCCCTGCCAATACCCTGGGAAACGTTAAGTCGAAAATTGTTGATTCATGGTAGTAAACACAGGCCGGCAGACCGAGTATGGGAGTGCCCTCCAGTTTAGCATACAGAAACATGGCGCCCGGAAGAACCGGTGCGCCATATACAATGATTTCGGCGCCAATTTTTTTAACACCCTGTCGCGTCACATCGTCCGGATCCACCGACAGACCGCCGGTCGTTAAAATCAGATCACATCCCAGATTCCTGAGTTGGGCGATGGCATTTCCAATTGCTCCGGGTTTGTCCGGTGCCAAAATCTTTTTGACCACTCTGGAGCCGTAATTATTGACTTTTTGGCCAACATACTTATCGAATTCGTCTTGAATAATCCCCTCATAAATCTCAGAGCCGGTGACCACTGCCCCTACTTTCAATTTCCGGAAAGGCATCACATTGATGACCGGATGTTGCGTTTGAACGAGCAATTCCAGCCGCTCGATCTTTTTTGTGCTTATGGTCAACGGAATAATTCGAGTTGCCGCTATTATTTGTTCTTCTTGACAGGGAAAATTATTTTTTACGGTTGAAACAATGATCTCCCCCAATTTATTAATTTTCAACAGCACGGCAGGATTCACTTTGACAATACCTCTAACCTTGCTGATGATGCTTGATTTGCCTTCAATCGGGTCTGTCCAGTGAAGCTGGTCGCCACTGATAGCCCAGGCGATCCGTAAAGCCGCATCGTCTTCGTGCAGTTTATTCGCCGAAAGATTCAAAACATAAAGATGATTTTTACCCAGCTTTTTTAACTCGGGAATGTCTCTTTCCTGAACAATATGACCCTTTTTAAACCCGACTCCCTTAAATTTTCCAGGAATAATGCGGGTGATATCATGGGCAAGTACCATGCCGATTGCGTTTTCAACCTTGACTTTTTTCATTTCCGTTTCTAAACCCTAAAAGTGCATTCGCTAGTCATTTTTTAACCCATTCTTCATTTTCAAGTTTCCGCTCGAGTTTCCCGCCGGTTACGTCAAATGCCCTAATCCATTTCTTTACGCGCTCATGACCGTATGTTTCTTTCCAGCCATCCACAATTTTATCTACCGGAATATCCGCATAGGATCCGTGAAACCTTATGTATTCCATAAATAATTTCTTTTCCTCATTGTACGGCTGAAAAATAGAATCTTCGCGACCGTTGAATTCAAGCGGCGCAACCTTAGCTTTCCGACAAAGCTCCTTGTTGAAAGCCGGGGTTGCTTTAATCCATTTTCCATCCAGATAAAATTCCATAAACCCGTGGTAGGAAAAAATATCGGACCCCAGATAATCAATCAACTGTCTGGTCGCCAGATGATTGTGAACATCGGCGAAGCCAACCCGTGAGGGTATACCGCAGGCCCTGCCCAGGGCGCATAGCAGGCCGGCTTTACCGATACAAAACGACCGCCCTCTTTTGAGCACATTGCTGGCCTGATAATGTTCCGCCCGGTAAAACGGAAGATAAGGATCATACCAGATTCCATCTCTAACGGCATAGTACAGCTTGATTGCCTTTGAGATGGGGTCATCATCCATATTTTTAACGGTGGACTTTGCATATTCAATAATTACCTTAGAGTCGGAATCGATGATTCGCGTTGCGGTAAGATATTGCGTATTTTCAAAGCGCATACCGGTTTTCCTTTCAAAGTTTAGGTGCATATATCAAACAATATAACCACTCGTCAAAAAGTTGCTGTAGAAAATCGTGTTGACCTGTGCTACCATCCCTCAAATTTTTAGAATCGAAGGAGGTTATTATGTCATCGAAAGTTATGGTTGTCATCTCGACTGCAGAAAAGGACAAAGCGCTAACCGGTATCCTGTATGCAAAAAATGCTCAGAAAAATAAGTGGATCGACGATGTCAGAGTGATCTTTTTCGGTCCTTTCGAAAATCTGGTTTGTGAAGACGACGAAGTTATCAAGGCCGCATCGGAGTTGCTTGATTACAAGACGCCGATAGCCTGTAAGTTTTTATCGGACCAATCCGGCGCCAGTGATAAACTTGAAGAGCTGGGCTTTAATGTCGAATATGTAGGGTCCTTGATTTCCGATTCCATCAAGGCGGGGTATATCCCCATGGTATTCTAGAATCCATCTCAATAAAGCGTCTAAGGGTCCATGCCGGCGTTGCAAACCGATTCAAAATGCTCACATACTAACGTGTATGCTCCGCTTTCAATTCACGGGACGCCTTGATGCATACATTAATTTTTAAGATTAGATATGTATTCCCGCGTTAGCGGGGCCCTGAACCCTTACCCACCTTTTTGAGATGGATTCAACTACAGTCAGATAAAATCATGACTCAGATAAAGCCAACGGCCGGAATTATTCTGGCGGCCGGTGCAGCCACACGATTCGGCCAACCAAAGCAGCTTTTGCGCCTAAAAGATAAATACCTAATTGAACGGGTATTGGATGCGGCATTAAACTCCAGGCTTGGCAGGATTGTTCTGGTTTTAGGATACGCCCATCAAAA
>JASFGZ010000053.1:0-15176 GCA_050123495.1 Desulfobacterales bacterium | reverse complement strand
CCGGGGGAGGATCTGGTTCAATTTGCCAAAGATAATGGCGTCGATATGATCTACATCGGGATTAAAAAAACGTCAAAAGTTGGCAAATTTATGTTTGGTTCCAACGCGCAGTATGTCTTGCTCAACGCACCATGTCCGGTGGTTGCGGTTAGATGAATATTCTAATTGTCGGAGTTAGACCATCACGGTGAATAAAAAAACCGGCTTTTCAGCCGGTTTTTTTATTCGTACGGATTCTCTTTTTTCTATGCGTCGGGCTTATAAACCACCGGATCAATTTTAGCGAGTTCCTCGAGGGGTATGTGACAGAGGATGCGATGACCCCTTTGCGAGTCGCGCCAAGGGGGTATTTCTTTTTCGCAGATTTTCCCTTCTTCCGGTAACATTTCATGTCTTCGGGGACAACGCGTATGGAAGCGACATCCGCTCGGGGGATCCAGCGCGCTGGGTACGTTGCCGCTGAGGCGGATCTCTTTTTGCTCAACATCCGGATCCGGGATGGGCACGGCCGAGAGCAGGGCCTCGGTGTAAGGGTGATACGGCGGTTCATAGATGGCGTCCGCCGGACCGACCTCCACAATTTGCCCCAGGTACATGACGGCGATGTCGTCGGAGAAAAAGCGGACCACGCTCAAGTCATGGGCAATAAAAATCATGGATGAGCCGAAGACTTGCTGGATCTCTAAAAGTAGGTTGATGACCGCAGCCTGAACCGAGACATCCAGGGCGGACACCGGTTCATCGCAGATGATCAAATCGGGTCGGCTGGCCAGCGCACGGGCAATGCCGACGCGCTGCTTTTCGCCGCCACTGAGCTGTCGCGGAAGGCGATCGTAGAATGTGGGTGGCAGGCGTACCGCCTTGAGCAGCTTAATCACCTCGTCCTTGACCTGATCTTTGGGTGCGGTCCTAAAACGCCTGATCGGCCGGGCGATCTGTGAGCCCACCGTGTAAGAAGGATTGAGGGTTGAATCCGGATTCTGAAAGACCATCTGCATTTCTTTGATCAAGTTCGTATCCCGCTCTGTCACCGGCCTGGTGGTATCGATACCCATAAACTGCACCTCACCGTCGGTCACCGGCTCCAGGCCGATGAGCCCCTTGACCAGAGAGGATTTCCCGCAGCCTGACTCTCCCACGACCCCAAGCGTCCGCCCTTTTGCCACCCTTACACTGACATCATCCACAGCTTTGACAAATTTCTTTTCCCCCATACCAAACAGGCTGACCACCGAGTTCGATTCCTGAGGATAGTACACTTTGAGATTTTCAAAGCTCAGTAAATCCTCCAGGGGCGCTTCAGTCTGCTTCGTTGCTTCCGGTACCTTTTTACGCTTTTTGGTTAGAGCGCGATCCTGAATTTCTGTTGCGTAGATACACCGGGCCAAGTGTTCTGACGTGATTTGCGTGAAACCCGGGCGGGCTTTGCGGCAGTCTTCGGTGACATATTCGCAGCGCGGTGCAAAAATGCATTCGGTCTTGGAGCGCTCCGCCGGAGGCGGCACACGGCCCCGGATGGGATGCAGCAAAGACTCCAGCTTGCTATCTCCCAGCCGCGGAACACAGGCCAGCAACCCCATGGTATAGGGGTGCCGCGGATCATGGAAGATCTCTGTCAGGGGTCCGCTTTCCACCATCTGGCCGGCATACATCACACACAGATGGTCACTGACTCGCGCAACCACCCCCAGGTTGTGAGTGATGAAAATATTGGCAGCGTTGAAATCCTGTTTGAGCTCTTCGAGCAGATCCAGTACGGCTGCTTCCACGGTAACATCCAGGGCTGTGGTGGGTTCATCCATGATGATGAGGGCCGGGTTGTTGAGCATCGCCATGGCAATAACGACCCGCTGTTGCTGGCCGCCGGAAATCTGGTGCGGATAGCGTACCATCACGTTTTCGACATCCGGCATGTTCACCCGTTTGAGCATCTGAATCGATTTTTCCCAGGCTTCTTTCTGAGAGATATGCCTGTGGCAGGTCAGGACCTCGGAGAGTTGTTCGCCGAGTCGCACCGATGGATTGAGGGCCTGCATAGGATCCTGAAATACCATGGAGACCCGGTCTCCCCGCAGTTTCTTGAGCTCTTCCTCAGATCGGCCCACCAGTTCATCTCCCTGAAAGCGGATACTGCCTTCCACAATTTTGCCATTGGGTCCCAGAAAATTAACAATCCCGAAGGCAATCGTGCTCTTGCCGCATCCGGATTCGCCCACCAGACCGACGGTTTCGGCTTGTCTGACTTTAAAGGAGACACCTTGAATGGCCTCCACATCACCCTTGCGGGTTTCGTAATTTATTTGAACGTTATCGACGTCAAGGACGATGTCGTTTGTCGATGCACTGGAGTCTTGCATATGTTTTTATCCACCTTTCAAAAAAGTTGTTAGCATCATGATCATATTTCTCTTATATTCAATGGTTTCAGGTTTCAGATTTTGCATTTCTGACACCTGAAACCAGACACCTGAAACCCAATACATGCCAACTGACCACAGGCCACGGGCAACAGCCGTTTTTATTGATACCGCATCGATTCCTCTCTGAGACCATCGGCTAATAAATTCAGACCAACGACCAGGGAAGCAATGGCAAAGGAAGGCCACAGGGCAGCATACGGGCTGCCGGTCAGGATAAATTCGCGTCCTTTGGCCACCATGCTGCCCCAGTCCGGTGACGGGGGTGGTATCCCCAGGCCCAGGAATCCCAGTGTCCCCATGGCAAAGATGGCGTACCCCACACGCAGCATCGCATCGATGATGATAGGACCCCGGGCGTTAGGCAGGATTTCCACAAACATGATGTGCCAGGGGTTTTCGCCCCGGGTCTCGGCCGCTCGGATATATTCCCGCGTGCGAATATCCAGGGTAAGGCTACGCACCAACCGGGCGATACCGGGTGTTCCGACAATGGTGATGGCGATGACGACATTTACAGCGGAGGCGCCCAGGGCGGCCATGATGATCATGTAAAGCAGTATGATAGGGACCGCCATCATGGCATCCAGCAAGCGCATGATAATCTCATCAATCCATCCGCCGTAATACCCACCCATCAAACCGAGAGTTGCACCGACGATCAACGCGACAATCACCCCCCAAATCGCGGTTCCTCCGGGTATCCAAAAATTTTCCGTTATCGGCATAAGCACCAGAACCACGCGGGCACCGTAGATCAACCGGGACCAGAGATCGCGCCCCAGCTCATCGGTTCCCAAAATGTGGGACGCTGATGGACCCTGATTCGGCGCTTTCCAGTCCTGCTCCAATGGTCCGTAAGGGGTGAATAACGGGGCAAAAATCGCCACAATGACCCAAAACAGGACAATGATGAGTCCAACCATTGCTATTTTGGATGCAAAAATAATGGAAAGTCCGGCCCAAATGCGTCTGAAGATTCCGGGCTTTGCTTCAACCTCAACGGGAGCAGTTGCTTGTTCAGCTGTTGCCATAGTTTTTCCTCAGTTTGAAAAAATAATTTTCTCGCAAAGGCGCAAAGACGCCAAGGTTTGTTAACCTAATTTTTTCCCTTAGTGGGCTTTGCGGCCCACGCCCGCCATGCGAGCAAGGCGCGGCGGGCGGGTTTGCGTGAGATAATTGCTTATGCATATCTAATACGCGGATTTAAGAACGTATATATGATATCCGCCACGAGCTGCGTCAGTACGGCAACCGACACCAGAATCATGGCCCCGGCTTCCAGGGCATTGATATCCTTAAACATGGCGGAGTCCAGCAGGTACTTGCCCAGACCGGGGTAGCCGAAGACCACCTCTACAATCACGATGCCGCCCATCAGCCAGTTGACGTGCAGCATGATGACTGTGATCGGTGCCATCAACGCATTCCGCAATGCATGTTTGAAAACGATTCGCCAGTAGGGTAACCCCTTTAGATAGGCGGTACGGATATAGGGCGACTTCATGACTTCTACCATGCTGGCGCGCGTGATGCGCAGGATGTAACCCAATTCGATCAGCGTCAGGGTCAGCACGGGCAGGATGACCATATCCAGCCGTTCCCAGGGCGCCTTTTCCCCAATGACCGTGGCGCCCGGAAGCCAACCCAGCCACACGGCGACAATGAGGATCAGAAAGATACCGGTGGCAAACTCCGGGGTTACGGAAAACATCATACCGCCGATCGAAAGCGCGCGATCCCGTAAACTGCCTTCCTTCAATCCTGCCAGAATTCCGAGAATCAGCGCCAGGGGCATAACGATGATAAAAGCGGTTCCGGCCAGAAACAGCGAGTTGCGTAAACGGGTCCAGATACTGTCGGAAACCGGCCGCCCCGTTCGAAAAGATTCACCGGGATCCCCCCGGATAAATCCCTTTTTCAGGGGGATATACTCTAATGCGCCGCCGGAACTCTTCTTCCACCCGGTTCCGACAATAAAGGTCCAGACCTCTTTGTCCGTGCCTTTTTCCCAGCGAACCACATGGTTGGCATCATCAACACCCCAGAACTCGCTTTTGCCGGCAGCGTCGGTCTGCCATTTTTCGTTGTTTTTATATTTGGTGTCGACACCGACGGATTGCAGCCTGGCGATGGCATATAAATCCTCCCCGTCCAGCTTCCAACGGATCAGGGCGCCATCGTCCCGTACGGCCCACCACTCCTGGAATCCATCTTTGGTGGTGATGCGTTTCAACGACATTCCCACCTTGCGGGAGGCCGACCATTCACTGCCGAAGAACCAGTAGAAATAGCGCACATAAACGGGTTTATCCAGGCCCACCTGGGCCAGGAACGAAGCTTCCTGTTCCGGGGTGACAAAGGCGCCTAAAACGTTGCGGGCCACATTGCCCGGTGAGGATTCGGTGATCAAAAAGACGGCCATCGAAACTAGAACCATGGTGAGCAGAAGCAAAAGAATGCGTCTTACGATAAATTTTGCCATGATTTACCCCGACTTTCTCTAGGTGGTATCAAGGCCTAAAAGCCCTGATCTTCACTAAATAACGCTGAATACAAGCGGCTCAGGCGGATCGTCAAGACCACCTGAGCCGTAACGGTTTTCAATTATGCAAGCCAAGCATCATTGAAGGTAATGTACAAAGATGGAACGCCAGACACGTTCTTGACCTTTTTGCTCAGACAATACCAGGCGTTTCGCCAGTAGGGGATTCCGATGGATCCACGCTGCTGCTGGATATCCTCCAACTTGCAAAAGACCTTACGGCGCTCATCCACGTTGATCAGTCCGTTGGCTTCCTTAAGCAGTTTGGAGAATTCCGGGTCCGACCAACGGGTTTCATTCCAGGGAACCGGCTTACCCGCATCATCGGCGATATAGGCCAGGTTCAGCACCATGGTGCCGATGGGCCGGTGCATCCAGGGGGTGATACCCAGATCGACCTCGGTCCATTTTTCCCAGTACTGGCTGGTAGGCATGGTCTGGATATTGATCCTGAAGCCGGCCGGCGCCGCATCCTGCTTGAGGACTTCCGCATAGCGCACCACATCCGGCCAGGTGCCGACGGCCAAATTGACGTCGATCCCATTCGCATAACCGGCCTCCTTCAACAGTTGTTTGGCGCGCTGGGGATCGTACTTGGGTATCGGCTTTTCGCAGTATTCGGGGTGCAGCTGATAGACGTGGAAGTCCTGTCCCTGCAGACCCTCGTTGAAATAAACCAGCGCCAGGAGTTTTTCGTGGTGCTGACAGATTTTCAGGGCGGTGCGCACCTTATTATCATCCCAGGGTTTGAGGTCAACCCGCATGCGCAAGACCCGGGTGGAGGCGCTGGTAACCGGTATCATATTGATGTTGGGATCTTTGCTCAATGCCTGGTATACATCCACACCGGCGACATCGCCGAGGTCGACCATATCGACTTCACCGGCTGTGATGGCGGCAATCTGGGGAGCCATCTCGGTGCCCATATCAATGAATTCCATACCGTCCATATAGGGCAGGGGCTGACCGTCGGCGCCTTTCTTCCAGTAGTCTTTGCGGGCCTTGAGCACGGCACGCTCACCCGGCAGATAGCTTTCGAGGGTGTAAGGACCGGTGCCGACCGGCTTTTTGATAAAGTCGCCGTCAAAGGTTTTGGCGTTCAAAACCAGGGCCGGGTAATGGAAGAGGTGTTCGGGAATGGCGATCTCGGGTGTCTTCAGGTGAAGTTTGACCTGATATTGATCGACTTTTTCGATCCCGGAGAGATCCAGGTATTTCCCTACCAGACCCAGCATGGAGGAACCCACGTCCTTGTTCATCCACTGGTTGAATGTGAAGACCACGTCTTCTGATGTGAACGTGTCCCCGTTGTTCCACTTGACCCCCTGGCGAAGGTTCAGGGTCCAGGTCTTCAAATCATCGCTCACCTGCCAGTTCTTCAGCAGATACGGATGGGTGATGTTTTTGCCATCCGTAAAAGTAAGGTATTCGGCGACCTGACGGCCCACCTGTGAGGGCGCCACCCATGAAAACTGGGCCGGATGGGTGATCTTCTGGACCTGTCCGGCAATCTTGAGTACACCGCCCCGTACCGGTTTGGCCGCAAGGGCTTTTCGGGGCCACATCAGCCCCGCCATCTGACTGGCTGCTACCGCAGACATCCCGAGCAACGTGGCATATCGCAGAAAATCGCGGCGTGTGATCTTCCCCTTGTCCATATCGACTTTAAGATCGTAAATGGCTGGGTGAAGAGTTTCTTTCTCTTTCATTACATCCTCCTTTCGTTGCGTATCAAGGTTAGAAAAGGGTGAACAATATATGCAAACCCCGTGATATTATTAGTTTTATTATAATATCAGTAGGTTAAGAAAATTATGGAAGTGTAAAATACACTATTGAATTTGGGATTTCTGTCGCTTTTTTAAGATTATTGTGAATTATTATTTGTTTACAGACTTTATAACAATTCGAACGTGTTGATGAGCATTTAACTTCGGGGAAGACCTTAAGAACAAAATAAAATAAATTATATCCAATAAATAAATCGCCTCCACCATAGATAATCATTTTATAAGTGTCAAGGTCAAATCTGATTTTTCAGCATCTTCTGAGAATACATTCTTTCTGTTGGCTTAATTAAAGGTCTCGCAGAGCGGTATAATTTTCAATCAACACCAATGCTAAAAATCTGATTGAAAAAATATTAAAAATATATTGACAATATATTTTTAATATTTCATAAATAATTAAAAAAAATGTGTCAATAAAAATCTCTCATGCCGAAGAAAAAAAGTAAGATCAAGCCCCTTCCGCTCAGTGAAATTGCTTATCAAAAAATGAAGGAGCTTATTGTAATTTTAAAACTGGGTCCCGGGGATCAGGTTGATGAGGAGTGGGTGGCCAAAAGGTTTTCTATTGGTCGCACCCCGATCCGGGAGGCGCTTTTTCGTCTGAATGCTGAAAACCTCGTTGAGGTGCGTCACGGACGGGGGTTTTTTGTTCGGGATATTACCTTGAGTAGTCTTAGAGATTTATTTGAAACCATGCTGATCCTGGAACGATCGGCAGTGGCGCTGGCAGCCAAGCGAATTCAAACAGATCAAATTGAGGATCTCGAGCGGATAAACAGCGACTTACACCAAGCCTGGCTCGAAAAGAACTTTTTGCAGGTGACGTTGTTGAACAGCCGTTTCCATCGCATCATCTATAAAGCCACGGACAATTCATTTTTATTTTCCTACCTGGACAATCTGCAGAATCAATCCCAGCGTCTGGCCTATCTGTGCTTCAGCAAGGATCTGTCGTCATATGATATGCAGTCTCATGCTGAATTGTCTATCAAAGATCACCGGTCGTTAATCGAGCTTCTCAGACAAGGCAATGACATCGACGCATTAAAAGTCATTTCCGAACACGTCAAGCTCTTTCAACGTCGTGTTAATCATTTTATGTTTCCTTCACCGGCTATTATCGATCAGGGAGTTCCATGATGGGGGAATCACCATTTGAGTGATGAACTCCAGCGCGGAATAGCGTTCGTTGAGACATACCAGGAAGATGCAGCTTATTACCTTGCACGATGCGGAGGCTTTCATATTCGCATTCATTTTCATGAGAAGCCCCTTGGTATCATAATATTAGACGCTTCATCCCGCGAAGGGGGCAAGATTCAGGTATCAACTTTTTGAGAGGCGTAAGGGCAAAAGATGATAACGGGCGATCGCCAGCTTTACAACCAGCCCATTTTGAATGTGCTCAGTACGGACCAGATTGAGCAAATTCATTTGGCCACGCTGGAAGTTCTGGAGCGGACAGGCATCCGGATTACACACTCTAAGGCCCTTGAATTGCTGGACGGCGCTGGTGCGGATGTAAATGGAAGCCGGGTACGCATCCCTGCACGCGTGGTCACGGAAGCGATACACACATCGCCATCCCGCTTTGCATTGGGCAAACGCAACGGTGACCCCGCATTTTTACTGGAGGACAATCGGAGCTGGTATGGCGCCGGTCTGGATTGCATGGACTATTTAGACCCTTTCACAGATGTCCGCCGCCCATTTGCCAGCGAAGATTGTCGTGTCACTGCTTCGATTGCTAATGCCTTGCCCAACTATTCCTGGTCGATGATCCTGGGTCTTACTGCGGATGTACCGGCCGACATCGCTGACCGTGTGACCGCGAAGCAGGCCCTGACTTACTGTGAAAAGCCGCTAATTTTTTGTTGCCAGGAAATTAACAGCCTGCACGCAATTTATGATATGGCCGCCTTGATCGCGGGCAGTGAAGAGCGCTTCCGGCAGGCACCGTCTATCGCCGCAATTTCCTCTGCGATTTCACCTCTGTGTTATGAAGATGATACGCTAGAAAAGGTTGTGTTTTGCGCTGAAAAAGGTATTCCGCAAGTTTTATATCCTGGGCTTCAAGCCGGCGCCACCTCCCCGGCGACCTTTGCCGGCACGATCGTGCAGGGAAGTGCTGAATCGCTTGGTGGTCTGGTGGTTGCCCAGCTTGTCCGAACGGGCGCACCTGTCATCTATGGCGCTCTTACAACGATCATGGATATGGCCACTGCAATTTTCTCCTATGGGGCGCCTGAGATGAGCTTAATGACCGCTGCCATGGCCCAAATGGCAAAGCATTATAATCTGCCTTTCTTTGGTACGGCCGGCTGCTCCGACGCCAAGTTCCATAACGACCCCCAGGCCGTTATCGAAGCGACCTTCTCCTGTTTGAGTTCTGCACTCAGTGGTGCCAATTTGGTCCATGACCTTGGTTTGCTCGACCATTCAGCGGTCATCTCACCAAACTATCTGGTATTGGTCGACGAAGTGCTCTCTATGGTTAATCAATACATGCGCGGTATTCTTGTCAATGATGAAACCCTGGCACTTGACCTGATTGATCGTGTTGGGCCCGGTGGGCATTACCTGGAAGAGGCGCATACCAGGCACCATTTTCGGGACGTATGGTATTCAGATCTGTTTGAGCGAACAAATTATGCTGAGTGGCGCAAACAGGGAGCAATTCATTTTACAGAACGATTGCGAGAAAAAACCCGCAAACTGATGAATCTCAATACCGAGCCATTGCCGACCGAAATTAGCAAAGAAATGGATCGCATGGAAAGGCAATGGCGCAAAGAATCTAGATTAACACACTAAATACGAAACACAAAACACCTGATGAATTCGGCTCTCTACGAATTTATCAAAGACAAAGGAGCATAAGATCTGTGGAATTAAGGGCCATACATGAAAATTGTTCCGGTTGCAGCACCTGCCGGCTGGCCTGTGCCATTGAAAATTTTCAGGAGGTCAATTTATCCAAATCATTGCTGCGTATTGAAGCCCGCTTTCCGGCTCCGGGCGATTACCGGATCCACCTCTGTGACCAGTGCGGTGAGTGCGCCGACAACTGCCCGGAGGATGCGATTCATCTTGAAGATGGCGCTTTTATCGTGGATCCGGATGCGTGCACGGGATGTATGATATGTGTCGAGGTATGTCCGCATCATGTGATGTTTGCGCAAAAAAATTCTGATATCCCTGTAAAATGTAATCTTTGCGGGGAATGCGCGCAAACATGCCCGCGCAATGCGATTGTATGGGTTGAAAAGCAAGATAGTGAGGTGGCCTAAACCTTACACGCCGGATAAATAAGGTGTGGTTTAGAATTGATATCGGTGCCACAATTATCAGCTTTAAAATAGTTCGCTTCGCTCAAAATTGGAATGTTGGAATACTGGAATGATGGAAAAATGGGTTCGTGAAAAAAGCAGCAATGTATAATTGAAATTAAAACATAAAATTAAGATGTTTTCCTTACAAAACCATGCTTCCAATATTCCACTATTCCATTATTCCATGGACGAGGCATAAAATACATGCCTTATGTATAAACTATATTCTAGCTAAGTTACATTAATTTGGAGATCTAACATGTTTGGATATGCAGGCACTATTCTGCGTGTCGATCTGAGTAATGCGGCTGTCCAGAAGGAGCCGCTGTCCGATTCGCTGGTGCAAAACTTCATCGGTGGCAGAGGCTTTGTGGCCAAAATGTTGTATGATGAGATTCCCCCTGGAATCGGACCATTTGACTCGGAAAACATGCTGATTATTGCTACTGGCCCGCTTACGGGCCATTTTCTTCCAGCCAGCGGCAAGACCCATTTCGGCACTAAATCCCCGGCCACCGGCGGCTATGCCGACAGCAATATGGGCGGGCATTTTGGACCGCACCTGAAATATGCCGGCTATGATGTACTGGTGATCACGGGCAAGGCGCAGCGCCCCAGTTATTTGTTCATCAATGACGATACGGTTGAGATTCGCCCGGCTGCAGGATTCTGGGGGCAGGGCTCGCTTACGGCGGAGAAAAATTTTAAAGATCATCTGGGAGATGATTGTCAGATTATCACGATCGGACCGGCCGGAGAAAACCTGGTGCGCTACGCCTGTATTTCCCATGATTTCGGACGCCAGGCTGGAAGGACCGGTGTCGGGGCCGTGATGGGAAGCAAAAACCTAAAAGCCATCGCGGTGAAAGGGACCGGAAGTATTTCGGTTGCCGATTTGAAAGCAGCTTATGCAAAAGGCAAAGAAGCCTACCAAAAGGTTAAAGCCAAACCCGGTTTTGAGGGCTGGACACCGGAGGGCACGGCCGGGATAACCAACTGGACGAATGAAGTCGGTGTATTTCCCACCCGCAATTTTCAAACCTCACATGCCGGTCATTATAAAAACATAAACGGCAAAGCCATCCTTGACCGCCTGAAAATTACCGATAAGGGGTGCTTTGGCTGTCCGACGCCCTGCGGAAAGTATGGGCACACCCAGACACCGTCGGGATCGGCCTACGTGGAGGGGCCCGAATATGAAACCATCGCCCTGTTCGGTGGGAATTGCGTATTAAAGACCATTGAGGAAGTGGCTTATGCGAATTATTTATGCGATGAACTGGGTATCGATACCATCTCCGCCGGTGTCGTTATGGGTTGGGCGATCGAATGTTTTCAGAAAGGGATCTTAACCCGTGACGAAATCGGCCGAGAGATTGATTTTTCGGATCTGGATTCGGTCGTTTACCTGTTGAATAAGATTGCCAGGCGAGAAGGAATCGGCGACCTGTTGGCCGAAGGCGTCAAGATTGCCGCGGAAAAGACCGGTAATGGCTCGGAACGATTTGCCATTCACGTCAAAGGTTTGGAATGGTCGGGCTACGAATGCCGCAATGCCCCCTCGATGATGCTGGCGTATCTGACAGCCGATGTGGGGGCCCATCACAACCGGGCTTGGGTGCTGGGTTATGATATCGCCGGTGCCTGGACCAGCGTGCATGACCTGATTGTCTCCGAGACGGAGATTGAAGCGCAGCCCAAGGCGGCTGTCAGCGAGCGCAGCGCGGAATATGTGATCGCATCCCAGCATAGGCGTTCCCTCTTCGACGCCTTAGGAAACTGCCGGCTTCAAATGATGGAGCTGGGATTTGAGGAAGAACATTACGCCGAACTGTTTTCGCTGATCACCGGAATGACGAAAACCTGGGAAGATCTGCTGAAGATTTCCGAGCGCATCTGGCATTTGACGCGGGCGTTTTCGGTGCGGGAGATAAACGGCTTCGGCCGGCACCTCGATTTTCCCCCGGCGCGCTTATGCGAAGAACCCATTGCAGATGGGCCCAACCAGGGACATGTTATACCCAAGGAACATATCCATAAGTTGCTGACCTGGTACTATTCCGCCAGAGGGTGGAATGAAAATGGAATTCCCACAAAGGAGACCCTGTTACGTGCCGGTCTGCCTGAGGTGGTGGCGGATTTTGAAGCGCAAGGATTTTTTTAATACCCCGTTCAAAGGTTCAGGATTCAAAGGTTCAGAGGTTCTGGGTTCACTTTTAAGCTAACCTATAATGATGAACCCTTGAACTGTTATGGAAGAAAGCTAACCTTGAACATTGAACCCTGAACCTTTGAACGGTTGGAACAAGGAGGGTTGAAGACATGGGAAAGATTTTTACGCCCAGCGAAAACGATTTCGACAAAACCGATGCGGTTGTGATCGGCGGCGGCATTGTCGGTACGGCAACGGCTTTCTGGCTTTCCAGGGCCGGATTGGACGTTGTTGTCGTGGAGATGCGCGACGGTCTGTCGACCTTGACGACACCCGCATCGGCGGAGTGTTTTCGGGCCCAATTCGCGGAGCCGGCCATGGCGGAACTGGCGATACCGAGTATAGAGATGTTCGAGCATTTTGATGAAGTCATCGGCATACCGGGATACAGCATTTCCATCAAGCAACAAGGATATCTCTTTCTCACAGACGACCCGGAAACGGTTGATGATCTGAAAGAAAATGTGGAACAGCAACACAAATTGGGCGTCACGGATTCGGAATACTTATTACATGATGAGATCCTCGCCCGATTTCCTTTTATTTCTCCTTCTGTGCTGGCCGCGACGTTTCGACAGCGGGATGGCTGGCTCTCATGTCACGAGCTAACACAGGGATTTGCCAAGGGCAGTGACGCCAGGTTCTTTATCAACACCAGGACCACCGGTATCCAAACGGATCAAAAAGGAATCTGCGGGGTGGAGACCCACCGGGGAATACTGCAGACCCGTATCGTGGTAAATGCGGCCGGTCCTTTTGCTGCTGAGATCGGGCGCATGGTCAACCTGGATTTGCCGCTGGAGCCGGTTCGTCGCCAAAAAGTCTATATCCAGACTTCTGTGCCCATTCCTGAAAATGCTCCGTTTACGATTGATGTCAACAACAATTCTTACTGGCGCCCTGAACCAGGCGGAGTGATTATCGGTTGGGTGGATTCGGACGAGCCGGTCAGTGAGCCTTCTGAGAAAGTGCATACAGATTGGGAGTTTCCGGCCGTCACTTTGGACAAAGTCAAGCGCATGACACCGTTGTTTGAAGAAGTCGAAAAAGCCGTTCGACAACCCGATATGAATACGTCGGCCGGTTTCTATGTCTATACGCCTGATGACCAACCGCTGATCGGATCTGTTCCGGAAATCCCTGGATTTCATGTCAACTGCGGCTATTGGGCCGGCGTGATGCTCTCTCCCCAGGCGGGTAAGCGGATCAGCGAGCTCGTCACCGGAAAGTTAGACTCTATAGATAACCCATTACGACCGACGCGTTTCAAAGAGGGGCTGGGAAAGAAGGGCAAGACGCTGATGAGCCACTAGAAGCTATCTCAAAAATCATCTGTGTGCTTTTTTGGCAATCTGCGGAATATTGAGATTTTTTTAGTGCCTTCAGATGATTGAATATTTTCAATTGAATATTGAATACTATAGAGAATAACCAGAAAATAAAATGATAGGATACCGCCAATATTCAATAAACAATATTCAATTTTCAATTCTCGGATAGGAAAATTAACTATGCTGTTAGGCTTACATACATATAGTCTGCATTTGCACGGCATGGGACAGAACTGGGGCGGCTTCAAGCTTCAATGGGAGCCGGTTTGGGATATCTTCGGCCTGTTGGATGAGGCCAAGAACCTGGGGCTCGAGGGGCTGCATTTGACCGCTGCTGATCTGGGTGCAACCGATCATGTCCACCTGCGCGCTGTTCGCCGGGCTGCTGAAGAAAGAGGGCTATATCTGGAGTATAATTTCTCGTTGGACGCATCCGAATACGATGATCGCCTGACTCATACCATGGAGGAAGGCATCGCCATTGCTGAAGCACTCGGTTCGGATATCGGCAAGATCAGCATGGATGTTAGACGACCGCATCCAGTCTGTGGTTCCGCTTTTCATCCGAAGATCATTCCCCAACTGGAAAGAATTGCGCGCAAAGCCGAAACAGCCGCTCCCGTTGCGCAGAACGCTGGTATCAGGCTTTGCCTGGAAAATCACACCGAAGCATTCAGTGATGAAGTCCTCTGGATTATCAACCGCGTCAACCACCCTTTTGTGGGGGCTTGCATTGACACTAATAATTCGCTGATGGTGGGAGAAGACCCGCTGAGCGCTATCCGCAAGCTGACACCTGTATCCTTCACCAATCATTTTTCTGACCATCGCATTGTCTTTGACCAATACGGGTGCCGTATTACCGGCGTGGCAACCGGTACAGGAGATGTACCCATGCGGGAGGCGTATCAAATCATCCAATCAAATCCCAACATGAAACGCCTTAACATTGAGGTGGAGTTCGATCCCGAAAACGATGGCCCCGAGGAGGCCCGCCGTCGGGAGTATGAAGCCGTTGTTGAAAGTATTCGTTTCGTCCGCCAGGAACTGGGTGTGGGGCAGGAATCTTAAACGCTATCGATCATTATTCCAAATTTTGATAACGCTGAACGTGTTCTCGGTCGGCACATCAAACCCACAGCAACATGAATCGTGTTCTGCAAATATCTTGGAAACCCGCTAGTTGATGGTTATGTTAAATTATTAATAAATTAAGGTATTGAAGAACATGAAAATGAAATCCAAATTCATTTATTTGTTTCCTCTACTTGTCGGCCTGTTCCTCAGTCATTCCATTTCAAGCAGCTCAGAAATAGATCCTCATCCAGCCATTGAAATTCCGATCTTTCGTGAAGGGTATAACGTTGAAAAATTCTATGATTCTTCCAAAGAAACCAAATCCGTAACATATCAAATTCAAACCACCAATCCACCAGCAGAAGTGCTCGAATTTTACGACGCCTATTTCAATGGCAGCGGCTGGCGGTCCGCTTTTGAAATCTGCCAGAGGAATTGGGAGGGGCTCGCTGATGGACCCCAAACGGGTGTA
>JASFGZ010000052.1:0-15207 GCA_050123495.1 Desulfobacterales bacterium | reverse complement strand
GGTGTCAGCTTTGGCCAGGCTGCCTTCTTCATAATCGATGCGCACCCGGATTTTGCGATAATGGCGCAGGTCTCCGCTGGTCGGATTAAAGCTGAGGGGATGAAACCGCACCTGCTGTTTGATCTGGCCGCGGAAGACAAACCCGTCGCCCAGTCGGTCGACCGCGGTCGGGTAAAATTCATCGATTTCATAAGCCGACTGATCCCAGACAAAGCTTTCGCCCACGGCTGTGATCGTGCCCTGCTCGTCCAGGATGTTTTCGGGTACAGGAAAGACCTGGTAACCGGTGTACGTGTCGACTTCGGTCTGTAGCACAGACAGCGTGGCGGATTGACCTTTAGGGAGATCTAAAAAGATGCCTTTAACCGGCACTTCGGGTTGGCCCACATCCTGGGTGCGGCCGTGGATGTAATCGGCAATGCGCAGGCGCTCAAATTCCTGACCGCCGGCAGTGACCACCTCGGTGTCAAAGGATTCGGTATGCAGCTCTAAAGTCACGCCGGTCTCATCACTGGCCAGAATCTGCACCCCGCGGGTCAGGCCCCGGGAGCCGTTGGCGTCTTCGCGTTCGATGCGGTAACCTTCCTGGCCGTCTAAGATGCCGTCTCCGTCGCTATCCGGGTTGAAGGGATCGAAGCCCAGTTCGTATTCTTCCAAATGGGTCAGCCCGTCGTTATCGGCATCAATGTCGGCATCGTTGACCCAGGGGTTGAGCCCGTGGGCAATCTCCCAGTCGTCGGGTATGCCGTCGGCATCCCAGTCCACGCAGACCGGACCGTGGAAAGTGCGTTGGCCGGAGGCATCGATGTCTTCCAATTGATAGTAGTAAAGCGTGCCCGGGGTGACGGCGGCGTCGATGTAGCTGTAGGATTTGCCTTTGACCGAATAGAGTAAGCCGGGGATCAGGCTGTCGTTTATTTTAACAAATGGACCCGAGGGGCTGGTGCCGCGGTACAGGTTGAATCCGAGATTGCGGATTTCCTGGGCGGTCTGCCAGTCGACACGAACATGATTTCCTTCTCCTGTGGCGCTAAAGGCGATCAGGTCGATGGCCGTGGCCGGTGTTTCCGGTCCCAGGGTGAAAAAGCTGCCCGGATTGCTCTGGTTGTTGTATTCGGTGTTGAGCCAGTTGTCGCTGCGGGCCACCGAGGAAACGCGCACCTCGTCGATGATCCCGTCAAAGGGATTGTCACCGCCATTGGCATGATTTCCGATTCGGATGGTTGGACTGCTCAGTGTGTACAAATTTCCGGATTGAGATGCGCTATTATCGGCCTGATTGTTATAACGCAGATATATGTTGCTGCCGTCGTATTTTAGCACGACAAAATACCAGGTATCCTGATTGAGATCGGTAGAGCCGTCGACTTCCACGGTTCCTGATCCGGCTGTGGTGCCGGTCTTGATATAGCCTCTGAGCCGATGTTTGTTTCCCAGTTTCAGTTTGCTCAGATTCCAGACATAATCCTGGGCGCCCGTGCCGAATGATTTGTCGAAAAGGGTCGCGTTATCGGGGAGACTTTCCCATTGCATCCAGGCCTGGATGGTGATCTGATTTCCGGTCCATGACCAATTGCTGATGGCAACATCATCGGGATCATCGAGTTCGAAATCAGCGCCCTCGGCAATTTGACCCGTATAACCTGATGTATGAACAGCGCCGTTATTGGATCCGTCACGGGCGCTGGTTCCTTCTGAATTTAAATAGTCGTCGTGCAGGTGGTAGACGGCTTCGTAGCTGTTGGACCACACACCGGCGGCGTTTTGGGTCGATGACGTTATACAGTCATTGCCATAATACATCCAAATGTCGGTGTTGCTGCTGCCGGAAACACTCGGTACCTTCACCCAGGCCACCAGAACGTCATTGGTCGTGTCGTAGACTTCGATCTCATGGTCCAGCTGATCGCCGTTGAGCGATGCCCGGAAGATGATGTCGTCGCCGTCGGCATCGGTGACATCGTCTTCGATGCCCTGAAAATCGGCGCCGGTCACCTCGATCATTACCGGAAAATCGGTTAGATCCGCAGCCACCTGTGAAGCTTGAATGGTGATCTTGCGGTAGCGGTGGAAAGTGCAGTCTTCCACCGTAATCGTTGGTGTATTGCTATAGGTATCCAGCCCCTTGACTCGCAGTTGGATGCTGTCGCCGTTGAGTAGATCCTCGCCCACCAGTCGCAGACTGAACTCCAGCTCGACCTCGTCGCTGCCGGCAAAATCCAGCACGGTCCCCCCGGCCTGGCCGTTGGTTTCATCCACAGCGTCGTTGTTGGAGATAAAGGTGCCGGATCCCAGCTGCTGGGTGGTGTCTTCGGCATCGGTCAGATAATCGCTGGCTCTAGCCCTGATGACCGCGGATGCGCCGGTAACATCGTTCCAGCCGCCACCGTTGCGGTTGTACTCCAGTTGAAAGGTTTTGTCTGCAGCGCTGACCCCGCCGTTTTCGCGCACTAAAAAACGCACCCGAAAATGATCGCCTGTATAAATAGACTCTACCGGCTGGGTCCAGTTGGTGTTGGCGGTTGCTATCCAGGTGGCGGTAGTCTCACTGCCGTTGTCGTTTCGGCCGCGAAACGCGTCCTGAACAAATTCCAGGATACCGCTTACGGTAGCGGTGGGCGTATTGGTATAGGTGGTTAAACCCTTGACGCGCAGCTGGATGGTATCATCATTGGATACATCCACGCTGCGGATCTGCACACAAAACTCCAGCTCGACCTCGTCGCTGCCGCTAAAATCCAGGGAAGTTCCCCCGGACTGGCCATTGACCTCGTCAAAACCGGCATTGGGGGTTACAAAGGTGCCCGAGCCCACCTGCTGGGTGGTGTCGATGCCGTCGGTCACGTTGGGCGAAGCCCAGGCGCGCACCACCGAAGAAGCACCGGTGACATCGTTCCAGCCGCCGCCGTTGCGGTTGTATTCCAGTTGGAAGGTCTTGTCGTTATCGCTGACGCCGGCGGTTTCCTGGACCACAAAGCGCACCCTGAAATTTTCATCGACCTTCTGGGTCCAGTTGGTGTCGGCGGCGGCCTTCCAGGTGGCGGTGGTCTCATTGCCGTTGTCGTTGCGGGCCCGAAACGCGTCCTGGTCATAAGCCGGCGGGGTGGAAGACGCGGCGGTGATCGTGGGGGTTTTGGTATAGCTGTCCAGGCTCTTGACCCGCAGCTGGATGGTGTCAGTGTCAGACACATCCGCACTGCGGATTTGGACACTGTATTCGACTTCAACTTCGTCGCTGCCGGAAAAATCCAGAGAGGTGCCGCCCGCCAGACCGTTGACTTCGTCGAAACCGGCATTGGGGCTAACGAATGTGCCCGAGCCCACCTGCTGGGTCGTGTCGGCGCCGTCGGCCACGTTGGGCGAGGCTGTCGCGCGCACCACCGAAGAAGCACCGCTGACATCGTTCCAGCCGCCGCCGTTGTGATTGTATTCCAGCTGAAAGCTCTTGTCGGCCGCGGCGCTTTCACCGGTTTCCTGTACCACAAAGCGCACCCTGAAATTTTGATCCATCACCTGGGTCCAGTTTACGTTGGCGTCTGCTTGCCAGGTGGCGGTCGTCTCGCTGCCGTCGTCGTTGCGGCCCCGGAAACTGTCCTGATCAAATTCCGGAATGCCGCTGACCGTAGCGGTGGGCGTATTCGAATAGACATCCAGACCTTTGACCCGCAGCTGGATGGTGTCATCATTGGCCACATCCACGCTGCGGATCTGGAGACTGTACTCGACTTCGACCTCGTCGCTGCCGGAAAAATCCAGAGAAGTTCCCCCGGCCTGGCCATCGACTTCGTCGAAGCCGGCATTGGGGGTCACAAAGGTGCCCGAACCGACTTGCTGGGTGGTATTGGCGCCGTCGGCCACATTGGGCGAGGCCGTAGCGCGCACCACCGAAGAAGCGCCGGTGACATCGTTCCAGCCGCCGCCGTTGCGGTTGTATTCCAGCTGAAAGGTCTGGTCGGTCGCGCTGATGCCGGCGGTTTCCTGGATCACAAAGCGTACCCTGAAATTTTCATCGACCTTCTGGGTCCAGTCGGTGTTCGCGAGGGCTTTCCAGGTGGCGGTAGTTTCGTTGCCGTTGTCGTTGCGGCCCCGGAAACTGGCTTGGGTAAACGACGGAACCGAATAGTAAACGGTTACCCGGATCAAATCGACTCTTAGCAAAAATTGACCGCCGGTGCGGTAGATTCTTAACTTAAAATTGGCATTGGAAAAACCTGCGGCTCCCCAGGTCCAACCCCAGTCATCTGTCGGTCCACCGAGGGTGTCGGTAGCATCCGTTTGGCCGGTAAAGCTGTCCGATTTCGTGGTCCAGAAGAAACCGGTATCCCCGGAAAGACCAACCGTGTAGTTTGCGGTTTTACCATTATTGCTATTGCTGCCTTCAACCTCAACCTTGATGCCATCGATCTGGGCGTCAGTTGGAACATTGAAGCTAAAATTGTTGAGCACACCGTAATCATTATCGGTGCTATTGGTTGCCCGATTGTCATCGCTGGTGTTCAAATTGGCAACCGTGAAGCCGCTCCAATTGGAGCCGCTGGACACCAAGCCGGTTGCGACTTTGGCGCCGGTATCGGCCGCCAGGAGAGGCTGGGTCAAAGTCAGCGTCAGGCAAAATACAATCCACCCCATCACAGCCCAGAGCCCGATCAGCCGGGCGCTGGGTTGCGTCCTCTCGTGTGATGTTATGTGGTCCAAAATTTGCTGCATGCCTTGCCTGCTCAGTAATTAAATCCTAGTTTTTTCCTGCACCGACGCGTTTTTTGGTTTGTCTTTTCAGTGAAAGGGCCAGCAAAGCGACCAAGGCTTTGACTGAAAACGGTTTTTCGATAAATTCGGTGACACCAATCCTGATGGCTTCGGAAAAGCAGTATTCATCCCTGTATGCGGTAATGAGGATATTGACGGCCTGCGGCTGGGTGACGGTTGCCAGCTTAAGAAAATCCAGGCCGTTCATACCGGGCAGCCTGAAATCGCTGATGATGATGTCGAATTGATCCTCTTTGATGGCCTGCAGGCCTTCTTCAGCGGTCTCAGCCACCCGAATCGAGCAGCCTTTGGTGGTAAACGCAATTTTGAGCGAATCGCGAATGAACTCATCATCGTCGACCAGCAGCGTTTTGACTCGTTTTAACTCATTGAAGGGATTCATTTTTTCCTCTCTACCGGGATTTATAATGGTGTTCTGCGGCTTATTTTGCAGGGACCATGCCAAACTCATGAACGAATAAATTATAATAATTTCAATAATTTATATTTTTAATTCTCGGAGAGGACCACAGATAGGCACATATTGCGGAAAATGACCCAAAAAATTGTGGAAAAACACACAATTGCATGGGCTGAAGCCCATTCTATTTGGGATTTCGGATTGCGGAATTTAAAGGGAATAATTAGTGAGGAGCCGGACGCTATCTTAACGGCTCATCAGGTTTTCGGAGTGTGGATTTGCTGGGGTTAATCCAAAATGATAAAGCCTTGCTCATCAAAATGCCGGTCGAATCCAAAGACATTTTCCAGCCGGTAATGCCGCATGGTTATAAAACTGACGCAATCGACAAAGCTAAATTTTTTTCTACCCAGACTGAGCCAGAGTTCAAACGCCAGGTTGTGCCTCGACTCATTGACCCATAAGATATCTACAAGTTCCAGAATGTTGCTGGAGTAAAGATGAGCCGCTTCAAAAGCCAATCGGCTCTGAAGTAAGGCCTCAGTCTCGATGATGATGTAATTTGTCGTTTTAAGATGACTTTCTTCATCCAATAGGGAAATCCATAAATTCCGTGCTTTTTCATGATAACTGTCAGAGCGATCCATTAATGCGTAAAATGCGGATGTGTCGATAAATATACTTTCACTTTCCATTGCGATCCTCTTTTGCGTAGGCTTTGCCCAAATAATCATCATGGCGTTCGGAAACGTCAGATATACCCGAGGAAAAACGACCAACGGCTTCCAGGGCTTTTCTTTTTCGATGTGTTGGAAGCTGTTCTTCGTGAGTCCGGTAGAACTTAATCCCCTCACGGATTAATTGCGATACGGAGACTCCCCTGGCTCTTGCTTTGGATCGCAACCATTCCATCTGTTCTTCTTCCAGCTGAATCTGTGTTCGGTGCATAAAATACCTTTATGATAACATAATGTATAAATATATACAGCATGATGTATATCGTATAACATGTCAAGTAATTAAAGAGAAATAGTGGGAACCTCAGGACATTTGATTTAAGCTAATGGATATTGGACCTTAATTCGACACCTGGCACTAAGGCAAAAGCCCAGTAGGTGTGTTTCAGAGAGATAAAGGGGCGTGTGGCATTATTTGGATATTTTGGGAAATAGCGGGTATTTTCCAAATGCTTAAAATCTTGATCCTGCGCCGAAAGGACGGCTTCATGGGCGTGAGCGGTGGCCAGGAATGATACTGTCGCTAGATTGAGCCGGAAAAGGACGATTCAGGACCTCTGGAAGACCGTTCAGGCCGGAAAACGACAAGTCGAAAATAAATTGTGAAATATAAGCGCGGAGTGAATTAAATTAGCAATGAAAAGAAAACCCTGTTAGCTGCCGGATGCAGATTGTTTTTTGATTTCCGTCCTTGCTTGCATCCCGCTCTTTTCGCGGGGCTCAGCGGAAATCAAAAAGAAAAAATATCTCTGCGAACGCTGCGCCTCTGTGGTGAATAAATCTTCAGCGCATTCCGTTGAGCTTCTGCCGTCGGTAGCGGAATTTGTCGCGGGTCAGGTTCAGCAGCTGGGCGGCCTTGCTTTCATTGCCGTCAGCCAGGTTGAGGGCTTCTTTAAAATAGGATTTTTCAATGTCTGCAATGATGGCGGGAAAGTCTATTCCCGAAGGACAAACAGAGGGCAGGTGATGTCCGTTATCGGACTGACGGGCGCTTTCACCCCCATTGACTTCTTTTAAGTCTAAATCTTCGAGCATCAGCTCCGGACCCGCGGAAAGCAAAACCCCGCGTTCGATCAGATTTTTGAGCTCGCGCACGTTTCCGGGCCAGCTATATGCTTTCAATGCCGCTTCCGCTTCCGGAGAAATACCGCTAAACGGTTTACTGAACTTTTGGCTGAATTCGACCAGAAATTGTTTGGCCATCGGAATAATGTCATCCGGGCGCTGGCTTAAGGACGGAACTTCAAGCCTGACAACGGCAAAGCGGTGGTAAAGGTCGAGCCTGAACAGGCCTTTATCGACCAGGTCCAGCAGGTCCTTGTTGGTTGCGGAAATGAGCCGTGTTTTTACGGCCAGTTTTTTGGTGCCACCTACCCGGTAATACTCCCCTTCCTCGAGAAAGCGCAGCAGCTTCGCCTGGGCCTCCATGCTGAGATCACCAATTTCGTCCAGAAACAGGGTTCCTTCGGCAGCTTCTTCTACCAGGCCCGCTTTGCCCGCTTTTTTGGCACCGGTGAAAGCCCCCTTTTCATATCCAAAAAGCTCGCTTTCAATCAGCTCTCGGGGCACGGCCGCACAGTTTACGGCCACCATCGGTCCCTTAAAATTGGGGCTTTTGTAATGGACGGCCCTGGCAATCAGCTCTTTGCCGGTGCCGGTCTCACCCTGGATCAGAACCGGTGTGTCCGGGCTCTGAGCGACTTTGGTGACCAGCTCCATGACATCCTGAATGGCGTTGCTTTCGCCGATAAAGCAGGGCAGGTTTTCCTTAAGGTATTTTTCGTGCAGCGCCTGGATCTCCTTGCGCATGGCGATGGTTTCAAAGGCATTGCGCAAGATAACCAGCAGCGCATCCATCTGGACCGGTTTGACCACATATTCATAGGCGCCGTTTTTCATGGACGACACCACCGTCTGTACGTCTTCATAGGCGGTAATCATGACGATGATAACTTCAGGATGGCACTCTTTGATAATCTCCAGGGCTTCTACACCGCTCATGCCGGGGAGTCCGATATCCAATAGCACCAGATCCGGCGGGTTTTCATCGATGGCCGTGAGGGCGGACTCGGCCGACTCAAAGGCCCGAACGTTATAATTCTTTTTTTGCAAAGCCAGCTTGAGGCCGTTGCGCGCAACAGCTTCATCATCCACAACATAGATGGAGCAAGATGTCATTGGGCACTTATCCTTCTTTCAATGGGAAGATCGATCTTAAATTCAGCACCGCCCCAGCGGCTGCTATCCAGTGTGATGGTGCCATTGTGGTCCGCTATGATTCTTTGGGCGATGTTTAAGCCGATTCCGGAGCCATCATCTCTGGTGGTAAAAAAGGGATCAAATATTTTTTCTCTAATTTCAACCGGCACCCCGGGTCCGGAATCGGCCACCTGGATGCTGAGGGTGTTGTTTTCGGCAGAGGTTTTTATTTCAACGCGTTTATCGCCGTTGGTCGGTTCCATTGCTTTAGCGGCATTGGTAATCAGGTTGAGAACCACCTGCTCGATCAGGTGGGGATCGGCATAGCACGGGGGCAGGTCGGGGGCCAGGGACTTCTCGATTTTGATATCGTTTTTGCGCATGGTAACCGACGAAAGGTTGATGGCTTCTTCCAGAGATTCGTTAATATTGATGCGCACCATTTTGGGCGCACCGGGTTTGGAAAAATCCATGACGCGCTTAATCACCGACTCGATCTTATTGGAGGCCACCTGGATCTGGGTGAGAATCTGACGGATGATTTCCATGTCCTCCGGTTCCAGCCGGTCTGATTCGCAGAGATCCTCGATGGTATACAGATAGGTATTGATACCGGTCAGCGGGTTGCGAATTTCATGGGCGATGCCGGTCGCCACGCGTCCCAGAGAAAGCATTTTGTTTTTGATCAGCAATTGCTGCTCGAGTTGCTTGGCCTTGGTAATGTCCATGGCATTAATCAGGATGGCATCCTTACCACGGTATTTAAATTCGATGGCCTGGCACCAGACCCAGCGCATATCTGCTTTAATGTTTTTTGGGTCTGACCGAAAAAATCTAAAATCAACTTCTAGGTTTGAAACCGCTCCTTCGAGGATCCGTTGATATGCGGTTTTGACTTTGTCCACATCGTCGGGAAAGATTTTTACAAGGTCTTGAAATATGTGTTTTTCAGGCGAATGTCCGTTCATTTTCATTTGTTCAGGATTCTGGTAAACAAAGCGACCATCCTGAAAAATGGAAATTCCGATGGGCGAATTTTCAATCAGATCCCGAAACTGCTCTTCGCTTTTGCGCAGCGCTTCTTCGGTTTGTTGTCGTTCGCTGATATCGCGTACCGCGCCGATAATTTTTTGACGCCCCATTGACGTATAGGTTGCCAGGCTCAATTCACCCGGGAAAACGGTGCCGTCTTTCTTTTTGTAGTATCGATGATGCACCAGGTTATTGCCCTGTTCTCCTTTTCGGATGCTTTCCAATTTGGCGCGTGTTTTTTCGGGTTCGGCCGAAATATCTTCCAGAAATAATGTTAAAAATTTTTCGCGTGAATATCCATAAAGCCGTTGCGCCGCCCGGTTGGCCTCTTCGAAACGTTTGGTTTCAGCATCTATGACGACAATCGCATCGGATTCGCTCTCAAAGAGCTGGTGATACTTCTCTTCACTTTCGCGCAGTTTTTGCTCGGCCTTCCGGTGCTTTCGTTCGATCCCGATTCGATCTAACGCATTTTCGATCGTGTTCAGCAATTCCGTTGATTCAAAGGGTTTTCTGATATAATCATAGGCGCCTTTGCGTAAGGCTTTAACGGCCGATTCAACGGTAACATCCCCGGTCATGACGATTACCAGCGTCTCCGTCAGTTTATTGCCCATGCGATCCATGACCTGATAGCCGTCCATGTCCGGCAGCCCGATGTCCAGCAAAACAAGATCTACCGTGTTTTGATTCAAATATTGAATCGCCTGCTGACCGCTTTCCACGGGTATTAACTTTAGGGCTTTAGGGCGCAGCAAATGCTTCAGATAGCTCGTCAATGCGAGGTCATCTTCGACAATCAGAATGGTATGGGTGTCAGGCATTAACAATCCTTATGTTTAATCGTAAGCGCCGGTTATCCGACTGTTTGATGGCCTTACAGGCGGCTTTACCGTCGGATCGCCCGGGAGGCCGATGTTGCCGGCATGAATACCCGCGCTTATTTAAGCATGAATTGTGCCAAATTGAATAAATATGATTATTGTTTGATTTCAATTGGTTATGAAAAGAGCGCAGCAAATTCAGGCATTGATTTCAGGTAAATTTTTCCGGTTGCATCAGAGATGCCGTCACCGATGTGCGTTATCCGCAATCAAAATCATTCTAAGACGCTAAATTTAATATCAAAAATTCAAATTGTGGGGTTGGGTTTGTCCATTTATTCTTGACAGAATTTTGCAAGTCGTCTATACGTATGCCCTTCGGCCTTATCTTCAATAATTCTGAACAGATTTGCTATCTAGAGGGGGCTTGCGGGAGCAGATATGGGAACCGGTCTGAAAGGACTTATCCAAAAAAATAAGAGCGAAATCATCAAAAACTGGTTTGAAGCCACCATTCAAACCTATGCTCCTGATACCGCTCAATTTTTTAAAGGTCAGAAGGATCAATTCGGCAATCCTGTCGGCAGCATCACATCCAAAGGGATTGCGTTTTTGCTGAATCAACTCCTCGATACTTGGGATCCGGAAGCCATCAAAGTTTACCTGGATCCCATTATCCGGATCCGTGCCATACAGGATTTTACCCCTTCTCAAGCCACCGGATTTATTCTCCTATTAAAAAAAGTTCTTCGTGAAAATTTAGCAAGCCAACTCCAAAATTCCGCTAATACATTGGAATTATTTGAATTTGAATCCAAAATCGATCAACTGTGTCTGCTGGCTTTTGATCTGTACATGGACTGTAAAGAAAAAATATATGAGATTTCGGCCAACGAGACGCGCAACCGAACCTTCAGGGCATTTGAGAGGGCGGGTTTAATTGTAGACGTGTCGCAAAAGCCAAAGAAGACAAAAGACGCTAACCATTAATTTTTATGATGGAGGTTACCGGTCAGCGGTGAAACCGGCTGCTCGGAACCTCAGAGTGAGGTGCGCTTCAATGAATTTAAGGTACATCATTCCCCTGATTGCCGTTATCGTTCTTTTTTTAATCGCCTATCTGGGCGCTCAGGTGCCGGGACTCCAATATGTTTTCGGGGTTGTCATTCCCTATCTGGCAATTCTCACCTTCGTAGTGGGATTTGCTGCCCGGGTGATTGGATGGTCGCGTTCAGCGGTGCCTTTCAAAATTCCCACCACCGCCGGTCAGCAGAAATCGCTGCCCTGGATCGAACCGTCCAAGCTTGATTGTCCGGTGAATACGTGGCAGGTTGTAATGCGCATGACCCTGGAAATTCTGACCTTTCGATCGCTGTTTCGTAACACGCGCATGAAATTAAAGGAAGGCGGACGAATTTCCTACCAGCTGGAGCTTTTTTTATGGGTGGGGGCCTTGGCCTTTCACTATGCGTTTTTGGTGGTTTTGATCCGGCATTTGCGGTTCTTTTTAGAGCCGGTGCCATTGGTGGTGCAGCTTGTCGAAAACGTCGACAGTTTTTTCCGCCTAGAGATCATTTATCCGGTTTTTAAGTTCGGGCTTCCCGGTGTTTTTGCTTCCGGATTTGTGCTGCTGGCCGCTGTGAGCTACCTGTTTTTAAGAAGGCTGTTTGTTCGCCAAGTCAAATATATTTCCATCGCCTCCGATTATTTCCCGCTTTTTCTGATCTTTGGCATTGCCTTTAGCGGAATCTTCATGCGCTATGTGACCAAAGTGGATGTGACCGCCGTCAAAGAACTCACCATGGGACTGGTCACTTTTCAGCCGAAAATTCCGGCCGGGGTCGATGCGGTGTTTTTTGTTCATATCTTTTTTGTCAGCGTTCTGCTGGCCTATTTTCCGTTCAGCAAACTGATGCACTTGGGCGGGATTTTCCTGAGCCCGACCCGTAATATGACCACCGACACGCGTACCCGTCGGCACATCAATCCCTGGAACTATCCGGTTCCGGTACATACCTATGATGAGTATGAAGATGAATTCCGGGAAAAAATGGTAGAAGTCGGGCTGCCGGTTGAAAAAATGCCGGAACCCGCGCCTGTAGAAGAGACGATCTCAGATTCAGAGCCAGAGCAAGAAGAGGAAAAGGAGTAAACCATGGCAGATGAAACACCCAAACCTGAAGAACTCATTCAGATCGATCATCGTCCGCCCAAAACGGACTGGATGGAAGTTCCCGTTAATATCCGCAAGGGGATGTATTGTTACGCCTCAAATCCGAAAAGCGTCGAATACGTCGGGCTTCCCTATGCCAGGGAGTGGAGCCCCATGGATGATGACTGGAAACTGCCGGATAACTGGCAGGAGATCATTCATGAGGGATTCAAGGAACGCCTGGAAAAATTTCGATCCTTTAAAGTATTCATGGATATTTGCGTGCGTTGCGGGGCCTGTGCCGATAAGTGCCACTTCTTTATCGGAACCGGTGATCCCAAAAACATGCCGGTCCTAAGGGCCGAGCTGCTGCGATCCGTTTACCGTAATGACTTTACCCGCATGGGTAAAATTTTAGGAAAAGTAAACGGGGCCCGGCCCATGACCATCGATGTGCTCAAAGAGTGGTGGTACTACCTGTTTCAGTGCACCGAATGCCGGCGCTGCTCGGTGTTTTGCCCTTACGGTATCGATACGGCCGAGATCACCATCATGGGCAGGGAGCTGCTGAATCTACTGGGTTTAAACATTGACTGGATCGCCACCCCGGTGGCCAACTGCTACCGCACCGGAAACCATCTGGGAATCCAGCCCCACGCCTATAAAGATATGCTCGACTTTTTTGTGGAAGAAATCGAAGAGATCACCGGCGTACCGGTGGAATACACTATCAATAAAAAAGGCGCCGATATTCTTTTTATTACCCCATCCGGTGATGTATTTGCCGATCCGGGCACCTATACCGCCATGGGCTATTTGATGCTGTTTCATTATTTAAAGGAGAAATATGGGCTCGATGTCACCTGGAGCACCTATGCCTCGGAGGGCGGCAATTTCGGGTTTTTTACATCCCATGAGACCATGAAACGGCTCAACGCCAAAATGTATGCTGAAGCCAAACGCCTGGGCGTTAAATGGATTCTGGGTGGAGAATGCGGCCATATGTGGCGGGTGATCAATCAGTATATGGACACCATGAACGGTCCGGCCGATTTTCTCGAAGAGCCGGTGTCACCCATTACGGGGACAACGTTTGAAAATGCTAAATCCAACAAGATGGTGCACATTGCCGAGTTTACATCCGATTTAATCAAACACGGAAAGCTCGAACTGGATCCCAGCCGCAATGACCATTTAAAGGTGACCTTTCATGATTCCTGCAATCCGTCGCGGGGCATGGGTATATTTGAAGAACCCCGCTATGCCATCAATAAGGTGTGCAATCATTTTTATGAAATGCCCGCCAATACCATTCGCGAAAATACGTTTTGCTGCGGCAGCGGTGCGGGTTTAAACGCCGGTGAGGACATGGAACTGCGGATGGCCGGTGGGCTGCCCCGGGCCAATGCGGTCAAATATGTTCACGAAAAATTCGGCGTCAATATGCTGGCGTGCATATGCGCCATCGACCGGGCGGCCCTGCCGCCGCTGATGGAGTATTGGGTGCCGGAGGTTGACGTCACCGGGCTGCATGAACTGGTGGCCAATGCCCTGATCATGCCTGGCGAGAACGAACGGGCTATGGATCTGCGGGGCGAAGACATACCGGGTCGTGAAGTCGTCGAAGAAGTTGAAGAAAGTAAATCAGAGGGTCAGTCGGAGGAAAAAGCTGATGAATAATAAAACACTGATCATCACGGGGTTGGTCATATTTTTAATCATTGTATTGTTTCCGTTCTGGTACATGCGCGGAAAAGCCGCGCCGGCACCGGAGGTGGAATTGACACCCCTAGCCAAGGCAGCCCAGAAATGCGTCCGGTCTACCGAATACATGAAAGCCGAGCACATGCAGCTGCTCGATGTGTGGCGGGATGCCGTGGTGCGTGAAGGCAATCGAATCTATGTCAATCCGGAAGGCAAAGAATTTAACATGAGCTTGAGCAACACCTGTTTGGACTGTCATTCCAACAAAGCCGAATTTTGTGACCGCTGTCACAACTACGCTTCAGTCAGACCTTACTGCTGGAGCTGCCATATTGAAAACCCGAAGGAGAAAACATAATGGATAGCAGCAGAAGACGCATATTACAGTTGCTGGGAGTTTCTGCCCTGGCGTTGACCACCAAGCCGGTCTTCAATGCGTTCGCCAAGGAGGCGGTGGCTGCCGAGGCTGAAGCCGTGATCAAAGCGGGGGCAAAATCGCTGAAGGCCAAACAGTGGGCCATGGTCATCGATACCCGAAAGTTTCATTCCGAAGCGGATCTGGAACCCCTGATTGAAGCCTGCCACAAGATTCACAATGTTCCGCGTTTGCAGAATAAACGGCATGAAATTAAATGGATCTGGGGCGTTCATTACCACAATGCCTTTCCGGGCAAGGCTGCACAGTTTTTAGCAGAAGATGTGGCGCAGCGTCCGTTTCTGGTTTTGTGCAACCATTGTGAAAACCCGCCCTGCGTGCGCGCCTGTCCGACCAAGGCCACATTTAAACGCGAATCCGACGGCATTGTGTTTATGGATTTCCACCGCTGCATCGGATGTCGCTTCTGCATGGCGGCCTGTCCGTTTGGCGCCCGAAGTTTTAACTACCGGGATCCGCGACCGTTTATTGCCGAAACCAACAAAGAATTCCCGACCCGGATGAAAGGCGTGGTCGAAAAGTGTAATTTCTGTGCCGAGCGACTGGCCGTGGGTCAATTACCGGCCTGTGTGGAGGCTTCCAGTGGCGCGCTTGCCTTTGGAGATTTATACGATCCCGGGTCGGATGTTCGCGAACTGATCAAAACCAATTACACCATTCGTCGTAAACAGACTCTGGGAACCGAGCCCAGTGTTTACTACATCGTGTGAGGTGAATAATGCTTGAATTAGCGATTAAAGGCGGCAAAAAATACTATGGCTGGATGACCTTTTTATTGGTCATCGTCGGCGTCGGCTTTCTCTTGTATTTAAAACAGCTCGATTTCGGATTGGGGATTACCGGCCTCAGCCGGGATGCTTCCTGGGGGTTTTATATTGCCAACTTTACCTTTCTGGTGGGTGTGGCGGCCGGAGGGGTCATGGTGGTGCTCCCCTATTACCTCCATGACTACAAAG
>JASFGZ010000051.1:0-15224 GCA_050123495.1 Desulfobacterales bacterium | reverse complement strand
ACCCAGGTAGTTGACCAAGGGATGCTTGTCGATGGCGCCACCGGGGGTGAGTCCTGGAATCCCTTTGTCAGCGGGCTAACCTATCTTGAGGTTAAACCATTCTACCGCTGGCAGGAAGTCGACAGCGACGAAGTTCAGGAGGATGTAAGAACCAATGGTATAGAATTATCTCTGTTCCGCGACAACAGGGATTTTAAATTGAACCCATCCAAGGGAAGCGCTCTGCGCTTGAAGTTCAATCGCGATTTTGGATGGTTGGACAGCTCGAATTCCTGGACGGTAGTTGACGGAGAATTCGACAAGTATTTTTCGCTGGGAGAATCGGACTGGTTCCGCCAGCGAGTGCTTGCCTTTGATTTCTGGACGGCGTATTCACCGACCTGGAATGAAAAAAACAACGGAGAAGTCGAAAACAGAGCCCCGTCTTTTGCCGGTGCGACACTGGGTGGGCTCTGGCGCATGCGCGGCTACCCTTCCCAGCGCTTCAGCGATAAAGCGGCGATTTACTATGCAGCTGAGTTGCGCTTAATTCCCGACTGGAATCCTTTTGAGAACTGGGACTGGATTCAGAAGCACATCGGGATTCAGTGGTTGCAGTTTGTGCCGTTTGTGGAGGTAGGGCGGGTGGCACCGGACTGGGGCGTCGAACGTCTACATGAGGACATGAAGTGGTCCTCAGGCATAGGGGTGCGCTTCTGGGCCAAAGGTCTGGTGGCCCGCATCGATTCGGCCGTGTCTGATGAAGGCTTTGGCGTTCAGATGATGGTTGCCCAGCCATTCCAGTTTTAAGAGATAAACGCAATTTATTACATATATCTTCAGGTAACCCCAGATATTTTCAAGCCTCAAAATTGCATGTTACTCCAACAAAACACAACTATCAGCAGGTCTGAAAATCTGTGATATCTGTTTTATATCCCAATATCGGAGGGTGAATCCGAGCTTATGGATTTGCCCTTTTTATTGTCTCAAAGCCTCATTTTTCGGGTCTACGGTTTGACACCAAAACCGAGGATACGATAAGTTGCATGCATCTATTTAGCATCTGCAATAATTTCATTTAGTTTGAGTCTAAGCGGAAATTTTTGTTAAATTCTCTGGACGCAATCACTTTTTCAAAACCCGCCTTGTTCTTTGGTGACTTTTTTTCTTATAGAGAGAAAACTGAGGTTACGATTTGGATTCCCCATCTTCTATTTTTGGGGATGCACGAGGCAGGCCGGGAACCTTCAATTCAAGACCGGAAGGGGTCGAAACGAAAGTATACAATATCCAATTTGCTTTCCGGCTGATTTTATGAGCTCCTTTCAATTTTGGCTTTTCTGTTTGCTGTGCATTGAGATTTATGATGCTCTCTTTCAAAAATCCTGCCGGCATGGTGCCGGGATCCGCCTTTTCCTTGATTGTTTTCAACGCCTTTGGCAATATTAGCCTATCAACCATCAGGAAATAACCGCTTGCCAGGGCAGCAACAGCCTCATTTTTCACGCCTTTCTTTTAGAACGAATAGATCTGCGCCCATGCCTGTTGCATAACGAAATAGAATAGTGTACCAATAAGTCTGCCCCTTCAGGCTGCCGATATCGTCGAAGTGAAGTTTTAGCTGCGCTCATAATCTAATTGTGAATTGGCAGGCTTTTTAGGCAAACGATAACCCCATTAAACAGCAAGGAGGAAAAAAATGAAAAAATTTTTTTACTGTAACTGCATTTGTTTCCTTTTACTTTCCGTTTTTCTGACGGGACCCATGATATCTTCAGTCCACGCTGCATCCATACCCGAAGAGGTCCACTTTCTTATACCGGGTGGAGCAGGGGGCGGATGGGACGGCACGGCCCGGGGAGTGGGTAAAGCGCTCACCGACTCGGGAATCATCAAACATGCTTCTTTCGAAAACATGTCCGGTGGAGGCGGAGGCAAAGCCATCAATTACCTTATTACCACCAAGGCGCGTCAACATGGCACATTGATGGTGAACTCGACGCCAATCGTTATCCGCTCCTTGACCGGTGTCTTTCCGCAATCCTTTCGAGATCTGACGTTGATTGCCAGCGTCATCGCGGACTATGCGGCTTTTGTCGTCCCGAAAAACTCCAAGATCAAATCCTGGAATGAAGTAGTGGCCATGTTTAAAAAAGATCCCAAGAGCGTAAAAGTGGCAGGCGGTTCTGTACAAGGCAGTATGGACCACCTTGTTCCTGCCATGGCGATGGAGGCGGCCGGCGGAGATCCCCTGGCGCTCGTCTATGTTCCATACGATGCAGGCGGCAAGGCTATGGCAGGCCTGCTATCGGGTGACACACAGGTGCTGTCTACCGGCTTTTCTGAGGCCGTTGGGCTGGCGAACCAGGGCGAGATTCGCATTTTGGCGGTAACCTCGGAAAAACGTCTGTCTCAAGCGCCGGATGTACCTACCTTAATGGAGCTTGGCTATGACGTTAGTTTCGCAAATTGGCGGGGTTTCTTCGGTGCTCCGGGTCTCCCGGAGGAAAAGGCCGAAGGGTACCGGGCAATGCTGAAAAAAATGTATGACACCAAAGAATGGGAACAAATCAGGAGCCGAAGGGGCTGGCAAAACTTGTACAAGCCCGGACAGGAATTCTATACCTTCTTGGAAAAACAGGAAAAAGTGATCGGAGACCTGATGCGAAAACTAGGATTTCTTAAATAGCTATCAAAAGATACCGCTATGAAAACAGATAAAGCCGGTGCACTCATTCTTCTGACATTCTCGATCGCCTATGGGCTCCTGGCGTTTAAAGTTCCTTTGACTTTCTTAGCCCAGCGGGAAACTTTCAATGCCCGGACAATGCCATTCGCACTCGGGATCATAGGAACCCTTCTGTCGTTTTTGATATTGGTTCTTCCATCTGGCCAGACCGATGAGGAGGAAGAAATTAAAGATGCCTTCAGGGGCCTGGATTGGTCACGGGTCGGGCTTTTGATCGGAATCATGATCTTTTACAGCATTACCCTCAGGTTCCTCGGATTTGTTATTTCCTCCATTATTTTCCTGATGGGCGGTTTCTATATTCTGGGCGAGCGTCGCATCTGGCTGCTGTTCATCGGCTCTGTACCCCTGGTTTTGTTTATCTGGTTTTTAATGAGTCGTATCCTGGGCATGTACATTGCGCCAGGTGAAATCTTTTATTTATTGGGTGTAATTAAGTAATGTGGGAAGGTATGTTGCAGGGTATGTTGATCGGGATCTCAACGACGATGATCCCGATCAACATTGCAATGGTGCTGGTAGGCTGTTTTGTCGGCAGCTTTATAGGAATGTTGCCGGGCCTCGGGCCGATCACCGCCGTGGCAGTGATGATTCCTGTCACATACGGCCTTGATCCGGCCACCGGTATGGTGCTGCTTGCCGGGCTTTATTACGGGGCGATTTTCGGGGGATCGACATGTTCCATACTGATAAACGCCCCCGGCGAAGCAGCTACTGTGGCTACAGCTATTGACGGATATCCTCTGGCTCAGCAAGGCTATCCTGGCAAGGCACTGGCGATTGCAGCCTACTGTTCATTTTCCGGCGGAACGATTGCCGTAGTCTTCCTTATGGTTGCTGCCCCGGCTTTGGCGATCGTAGCTAAAAGCTTTCAGTCTTCAGACTATTTTATGTTAATGGTCATGGGTTTAACGGCAGTTTCGGCGTTTGCCGGAAAGGGCGGAATGCTGAAATCGCTGCTCATGACCGTCCTGGGGCTTATGCTGGCCACCATCGGTACCGACCAGGTTTCCGGTGTGCAGCGTTATACCTTCGGATCAATCAACCTTCTAGATGGCATCAGCTTTCTGCTGCTGGCAATGGCCACCTTCGCATTGACGGAAGCAATGTTTTTAATTTTGCGTCGAGAAAAAGTCTCCGACGATCTTGATGTGGCTTCGATTAGCAAATGGAGCAGCTTTAAAGTCACAAAAAAAGAGTTCAAATTTATCCTGCCGTCCATTTTTAGGTCCTCGGTTCTGGGCTTTTTTATCGGTGTTCTTCCGGGCTCCGGCGGAACGTTAGGCTCCTTTCTGTCATACGGCATGGAGCGAAACCTGGCGCCGCCTGAGGAGCGGGAAAAGTTCGGCAAAGGAAGCCTTCGCGGCCTGGCTGCCCCTGAGACCGGAAACAACGCCGCCAGTTCCGGCTCCTTCGTGCCCCTGCTCACTTTGGGCATCCCGGGTTCAGGCACCACCGCCGTCATGCTCGGCGCTCTAATCGCTTACGGTATCGAACCGGGACCACGGATGTTTGTAGATCGGCCGGAGGTATTCTGGGCAGTGATCATGTCCATGTACTTGGGCAATATTTTTCTTTTAGTTCTCAATCTGCCCCTTATTCCGTATTTTGCAAGGCTGGTGGCCATTCCCCGAACCATCCTGGTACCTGCTATTTTTTTCTTTTCATTCATCGGTGTGTACCTTGTCACCTTCAATACATTTGATATTTATATGATGATCCTCATTGCCGTTTGTGCCCTGATCATGCGACTTCTCGGCTATCCTATGGCGCCGCTGCTGCTCGGATTCATTCTCGGCGGATTGATGGAAGACAATTTGAGACGATCACTCACCATATATGATGGGTCGATGCGCTTTTTGTGGGAAAGACCCTTAACGCTGGCGATTATGGTCCTGACGATACTCATTTTTTTGGCACCGTTTATCGGTCCGGCAATCAAAGGCTTTTTCAAGAAAAGCTCATCCAGAAGCAACCCATAGAACATCCCGAATGTTTCTCCTCACCCGTTTTTCGACTCCTTCGAAATGCAAGCTTTATGTTGCTCGCCGCGTGTGATATCAAATTTTCAAAGGTATTTTGACTTAGAAAGTACAGAAGGTTCTCATCTTTAAAAAAGCCTTTTTGATCCTTATCCATGCATCCGCTGGTTCCAATCAAATTCCCGAGAGGTGGCTTTGTCTTCCATTCTTCGGATTCGCTTTTCCAGATGTCGCCATTTTCGTTTCAGGCGGTCGGCCATGTCCGGCTTTGCGTAAGTATATCGACTGTCAAACGCGTTTTGTGGTCCGGTACGGATATGTATTGCCGGTTCCGATTTCATCAGAAGAGCGGCCAGGATATACAATCCAATGATCAACCAGAATTTGGTAAAGATCAGCAGTATTACAGTGATTGCCCTGACCCAAAGAACCGAAAAGTCAAAATAGTCGGCAATCCCCCTGCATACCCCTAAAATGGCACCCTTACGAGAGCGATAGGGTCCGCGTCTTGACATGCTATGATATCTGCTCATAGTTCATTTCCTCACTTTCTGTATCGTCCATAATCGTTTCCAGCACTTCGACTCGTTTTTTCATTTTATCGATGGATGGTGATTTTAACGCTTGAAGCTCTCTATCAATTTCTTCATCCAAGGCAAGTCGATCCAGCTCATCTTCAATCGCCGGTTTCCGGCCGAAATTAATCAGGTCGGCCTCGGCTTCCATGCGCTCGAGGTGGTGTTCAAGCTCTTCAAATTTGATAATGGCATCCGCGCTGTCGATACGCCGCATTTCTTCCTGGGCCTGTTTTTTACGAGTGGCATGAATATGGCGCTGAACAAGCAAGCGCTCTTTTTCACGTGCTAATTTCAGCTTTTCTTCAAGTTGTCGGATGTCGTCCTTATAGTGCTCAAGAATTTCATTATGTTCGCTTAATTCATTTATCAACGACTCCCTTCTTTCAAAAAACCGGCGTTTTTCAAAAAGCGCCTCCCGTGCCAAATCATCGCGCCCTTTGTTGACGGCCAGGTTGGCTTTGTCTTCCCAATAATTGCCACGTTTCTCGATCGTTCGTAGTTGACGTTGAACTTTTTTGCGCTCGGCAATCAATCCGGCGCAGGCGGTCTTGAGTTCAATCAGGGTGTCCTCCATCTCCAGGATCATCATCTTTATCAGTTTCTCAGGATCTTCGGCCCGGTCGAGCATGGCATTAATATTGGAACCGACAATATCGCGAAATCGTGTGAATATACCCATTTTGATACCTCCTGTGTAATTCTGTAAATCCATTTTTTAAGTGTGCTGACCGGATGTTCAGCAGAAAACATGCCAGAACCAATATTTTATTTAACTTGTTGAATTACTTATGTTTTAGTCTTCGGTGCCAATTTAGAGCTGCGCCGATTTTAGCCATATATTGGTAAAATTTACCAATATATGGTTAATTTTCGCTTCTTCCATTGAGATTACAATATGACAGCTGTATTTGAGATATGAAACTTGGAGGACGACGTTTCCATAAGATGATCCTGACCCAATCGAGCGCCTTTCTCTTTATTAGCCCTTTTAATACCCAATTTCTTTTAAAAATTTCTTTCTTTAAAGTGACCCGGAATAATAAAACCTATTAAAGTTACTAACAATTCAACCGATATTTAAAATGGGTAAGTCCTGTGTTCAGATCTGGTCTTCACTGTAATTTTAGTTCATATGAACCATAAACGGATAGATCTCTTTCAAAGCTATTTTGTGGGCCGATTATGAAAAAAAACAGCATCATTCTAATGAGTTGTATTTTGCTCGCCTCTCTTGCCAATCCGATCAGCGTAACAGCGGAAACCACCATTAAAATGGGGGCGTATCAAAACAGACCGCTTTTATTTCAAGATAACGATGGCGGTATCAAAGGAATATTTGCGGACATACTCGCTTACATCGCCGACGAAGAAGACTGGAATATTGAGTATGTCCATGGTTCATGGTCTCAGGGTCTGCAGAATCTAAAATCAGCCGATATAGATATATTAGGCCCAATTGCGTATTCTCAGGAACGCATAAATGATTACGATTTTACTTATGAAAATGTGCTAACCAATTGGGGCCAAATCTATGTGAACAAGTATTCCAGAATAGAGTCCATCCTTGATTTAAACGGCCAAAAAATCGCCGTCCTTCAGAATGACGTATATTTTTTAAATCTCAGACGCCTGGTTAAGCAGTTTGGTATTAATTGCAGATTTATAGAAGCCTTTGAATATGATGACGTATTAAAGCTTGTTGAGATCGGAAAATGCGAGGCCGGTCTGGTCAATTACCTATACGGACACCAGTTTGAGAGAGATTATGATATTCATAAAAGCGCAATCATTCTAAGCCCGCAAAAAATTCACTTTGCAGTTCCAAAAGGAAAAAACAAAGCCATCATCGATGCTCTAGACCGCCACCTGGGTGCGCTCAAAATAGATAGCGGATCAATTTATCACCAGTCTTTAAGCAAATGGATCGGTGCTGAGCCTAAACCGCCCAGTATCACCTGGCTGCTGTGGATTAGCGCTGGCGCTTTATTGTTATTCCTGATTGTTTTGTTTCTGAATGTGGTTTTAAGGGCCAGAGTCAGAAAAAGAACCTGGGAGCTGAATATCAAAAATCAGGCGCTGCTTGACGAAATTGAGCACCGCAAAAAAGCGGAGTATGCTTTACAGGAAAACGAAAAAGAATATCGAAGCGTTTTTGAGAATACAGGCACAGCAACGATCCTGGTTGAAGCGGATATGACCATCTCCACGATAAACGCAAAAGCCGAAGAGTTGGCCGGGTATTCAAAAGCGGATATTGAAGGCAAAATGAAAACCATCGACTTTGTCGCCGAAGAGGATCGCAAAAGAATAATCCAATATCATAACGAAAGAAGAAAGCAAGATGGTGAATACCCTTCTGAATACACATTTAAGCTTGTAGACAAACACGGCAATACCAAAAATGTCTTTATGCAGACCAGCGTGATTCCGGGCACCTCAAAAAGTATTGCCTCTATAATTGATCTTACCTCACGGGTTCAAGCTGAAACCGCACTTCGAAGAAGTGAAGAAAAATATCGCAATATCCTCGAAAATATCGAAGACGGTTATTTTGAACTCGACCTTGACGGGAATCTAGTTTTTTTCAACAATTCACTGTGTAAAATTACAGGACATTCGCGAGAAGAATTACTGAGAATTAACAACGAGCCGTATTCAAACCCGGAAACCGCCGAAAAACTGTTTCAGGTATTTCACCAAATAAGTCGAACCGGCAAACCATTGATTCTGACCGATCTTGAAATTGATTTGAAAGAAGGCCGGATTATAACAGTTGATCTATCCGCCACTCCCATTAAAACACCCGACCATCAGATCGTTGGATTCCGGGGGCTTATGCGGGATGTTTCCGAAAGAAAACGCGCCGAACAGGAGCGTCAGAAATTAGAAAAGAAACTTCAACAGGCCCAAAAGATGAAAGCCATCGGCACCCTTGCGGGCGGTGTGGCCCACGATCTGAATAATATCCTATCCGGCATTGTCAGTTATCCGGATTTACTATTAATGGATCTTCCCAGGGATAGTCACTTGTTTGAGCCCATTAAGGCCATTCAGGAATCCGGTAAAAAAGCAGCCGCAATCGTTCAAGACTTATTGACCCTGGCAAGAAGAGGTGTTTCCATTTCCGAAGTTTTGAACCTGAATGATATTATAACGGAGTATCTTGATAGCCCGCAGCTTGCAAAACTAAAATCATTTCACCCCCTGGTGGAGATACAAACCCAGCTTGATTCTGCGCTGTTAAACATAAAAGGATCACCGATACATCTTTCGAAAACAGTGATGAATCTGGTTTCCAATGCTGCTGAAGCCATGCCGGAAGGCGGAACGGTTCTTATAAAGGCCGAAAATCAATATGTAGATAAACCCATCAGGGGTTATGATGATGTCGAAGAGGGTGATTATGCGGTTTTAACGGTGTCTGATACCGGCATCGGCATACATCCGGATGAAATAAGCAAAATATTCGAGCCTTTTTACACGAAAAAAGTAATGGGTCGGAGTGGCACCGGTCTGGGTATGGCCGTCGTGTGGGGGACCGTGAAGGATCACAAAGGGTACATCCATGTCGAAAGCGGCATGGGAAGCGGCACTATTTTTAAACTCTATTTTCCGGTAACCAGAAAACAACATGCGCAACATCAATACGACAAAAAAACCGTTGATTACCAGGGTAATGGAGAATCCATACTGGTGGTCGATGATGCCCAACAGCAAAGAGAAATTGCCTCAAAAATATTGTCTCAACTGGGTTATTCCGTAAAAACAGTTGAAAGCGGCGAAGAAGCCGTTGAGTTTCTGAAGAAAGACACGGTGGATTTAATCGTTTTGGATATGATCATGCCCCCTGGAATTGACGGCTTAGAAACCTATGCGCGCATCATTGAGTTGCACCCGATGCAAAAAGCCATTATTGCCAGTGGCTATTCTGAAACAGATCGGGTGAAAAAGGCCCAGCAGCTTGGGGCCGGAAAATATGTAAAAAAGCCTTATACGGTTCAAAAAATCGGGTTGGCCGTTAAGGCCGAATTGGCAAAACAGCAAAAAGCGGCCTAGAAGCCTATGTTTTGAAAATATTTAAGTTTCCCGGAAGATATATGCAATCGTAAGCGATTGTCCCGTGGCACTTGATCACTCCTTTTCCTGAAGAAACCAGGACTTCAATCGCGCGGGCCAATATCGGGAGCTGCGCAGTCTTCTCCAAGAACGCCTGGCCAAGGTCATCTGCTCATCATCGAGTGCCACCTCCCCGTATACCTCCAGATTGAAGGCCGCGACGATCCTTCCGATATCTACAGTAAGGGACGGGAATTGCTTTTGAAGGCGCAAACCGTACTCGGCAGGGGTCTCACGCAACAGATGCGGCCGGCCGCTACGCCGCCCCCATTTCAGAAGGGCACGGTAGAGCTGAACTGCATCCCGGTAGCCCTTCAACCGTTGCAGCGTCCATTTAAAGTGCCTGCCAAGGGCGGCCCACAGCCTTTGAGCCCACCATAACGCCAGTAGCCAGGGAGTGTATTTTCTATCTTCTTTAGATGTTCCCGAGAATAGCCACCGCAGCAGGTACCCGGTACCAAGGGTGCAAAGAATGAACCCCACCAGCAGTCCCAGGCTTAAAACGCCCCCTCCCAAGATCTTCTGGATCAGCTCGCTCCACGAGCTGCTTTCACCCGAAGGGATATACTTGGCTTCACCCCGGTCGATCGGGGTAAATAACGGCTCCTGCCGCCTTGATTTGCCAAATAAGAAAAGCAACACGCGCTCAAGGATAGGGATCAACGGCCCGGCGGCTGACTTAAGTACCCCATAGCCCGCCTCGGCTGCAGCACTCAGGTAGGGCATGAAAAACAATACCAGGCCTGCCCCAAAGGCAAGAACCACCATGGTAAAGCTCACAAGGATCCCAATCCCCTTATAGCCAGCAAGGAAATGCCTCCGGGCATTGTCGCTGTTTCTGGCCAGGCCAATGGCCAGAGGGCTGAAGATAAAAAATGAAAACATCAGGAGCACCGGTGCGGGACCTCTCACTTCTACCCCCCATTTTACCAGCAACAGCGATTTTAATATGAAAAGACAAAAGAAGGCGGCCACTCCGTAGTCGAAGCGGATACATATGGAGAGGTATGCGCTTGACCTTCGGGCCAAAGCCACGCCTGCCAGCCAAAAAAGCAGCGCAAAGATGAGGATGATCACGAGTACCAACCACTCCAGTGAACCTCTCGTTCTGCCCCAAAACGCCAGGAGCCACCCTTTGTCAAAATAGGGATATGCCCGGTAGTTGACGCTGTATATTATCCGTGAGGCCGCGAGCAAAAACCCGATGATATGGAGCCCCAAAATCGAGATCACCCGCAAACCCCTTCCCCGAACTACCCGGCTCAGCGCTGCCGCCAGAACAAAGGTGCCGATGGCCTCGGGCAGGGGGAACGGTTGATGCACCATGGAAATCATCAAAAAGCTGGCCCACGCATAGCGCCAGCTCAGCTCCATCCCACCATGTGCCAAAAACAAGAGCGCCCCTCGATCCTTCTTCATGGTTTCTTAGCCTCTTCCAGGCGAATCTCATCCAGGCAATATGTCTTACCCCCAAGCGTATGCCCATCTCCCTGCCATTGGGATCGAGAGGCGCACATTACGAATATCATGGGAATGCTTCTGTATGAAAAGTATTGTGAATTAGCCCGTGTTGCTTTATCCGGCTCGTATGCGAAGTGAACACAGCTTAGGCCCCAGGGTAATTCCCGGATTCGGTGCAGTGTATCTGCGAGGCTCCCAACGGCCCTCATCTTCAGCCTGGCGAGAATCTCCAGGATGGCGGGAAGCTTCTGCGGGCTTCTCCCAATCGACAGAAACGACGGACCTCCTTCCACCACGCCGTTGGTCACGAGCCCCAATGCATAGCCCCTCTGATAGGATTCAACGGCCAGAGACCCCACAACCTCAAGGGTACGCTCAAAGCGCTCTGATGCGTTGGCTTTCTCGAATTGGCTCACCTCCACGGCCAAAAAAAGCTTTTTCTGTTCCGAAGGCTCAAAGACCTTTTCCTGGAGCCGATTGTGGCGCGCGCTCGCCTTCCAGTGAATGTGTCGGGCAGGCTGCCCGTGCTGGTAATCCCTGGTGCCGAGTATGTAGATGGGATCCTGTACCGGGCTTTTGGCCCCCGGCAAACCAAAGAAATCGCGGCTCGGCAGCGAAAGGGGCTTCAGCGGCACGAGCCTGGGGTACACGATGACATCAATACCACCCTCTGCCCACTTCTCCCTGGGGAAGAAGCCTAAAAGATCACCCACCTTCATATGGGCTGAGCCCATGCGATATATCCCTCTACGCCGGGCAACGAGCCCCCAGCTGAAGTGCGCCTGCTGATACCACAGTAGCCAGCAGTCGCCGGTGAAGCTCATCTCCCCGGAGGTGGGTTCAAACGCGCCCTCTACGTGCATGCTCATCTGGAGCCACACGGGCAGAAACTTGGCATTTTTCGCGCTCACATGCAGGGTCAGGGATTCACCGGGAAAAAGCCTGGATTGATCCACCACCGATGCGCAACGAATCCCTGAAAGACTCAGCCTGCTCCATAGATTTGTCCCGATCGTGATCCCTAAAACGAGAAGCGCCAGAATGGTAAGATCCCGTTGGCTATAGAGCAGCGCGAAAAAGAGGCACACCCCCACCAGAAACTGCACCAGTCGGACAATAAAGACAGAGGGAAGTCGGCTTTCCAGGGTTTCCATGGCAGTCTTTCTATTCGGTGGGCGCGGGCACGGGTATCTGCTCTATGAGCTTTTCAAGAAGTTGCTCCGGTGTTCCGCCACGCAACCGCTCCTCGTCAGTCAGGATCAGCCGGTGTGCGAGGACCGGCACGACCAGTTGCTTGATATCGTCCGGCAACACGAAGTTTCTTCCCCGAAGTGCCGCCAGCGCCTGACCGGTGCGCATCAAACCGAGAGAGCCCCGTGGGCTTGCACCGAAACGCAGGGCCTCGTTTTTGCGGGTGGCTCGGACGATATCGGCGATGTAATGCCTTGCCGGAAGAGAGACCCGGATCTTCTTGCGGGCACCCTGCAGCTCGGTGATTTGCGCGGGATTCGCAACGGCCTTGAGGCTTTTTAACGGGTCTTTTTCTCGAAAGCGTTCCATCATCGAGATCTCCCCATTCTTTTCGGGGTAGCCCAGGCGAAGTTTTAGCAGAAACCTGTCAAGCTGTGCCTCGGGCAAGGGGAAAGTTCCCTCCAGCTCAATTGGATTCTGAGTGGCGATGACGAAAAAGGGCTGCGGCAACAGGTGGGTTTGGCCATCCACGGTGACCTGTCGCTCTTCCATGCTCTCGAGCAGGCTGGACTGGGTGCGGGGAATCGTACGGTTAATCTCATCGGCCAGCAGAATATTGGTGATCACCGGCCCCGATTGATAGGTAAATTGGCCGGCTTGCTGATTATAGACGTTAAACCCGGTGATATCCGCGGGCAGGAGATCCGGTGTGAATTGTACCCTTTTAAATGTCCCTCCAATCGTCTTCGCCAGGGACTTTGCCATTAAAGTCTTGCCCAGCCCGGGAACATCCTCGATGAGCGCATGGCCATCTGCAATTAAGGCAACCAGCAGGAGTTCAATGGCGGACTGTTTTTCCACGACCACTTTGGATATGTTTTCAATGATTCTGTCGCAGACACTGAATTCCACGGTTTTCACCTTCCAATGGATCGTTGGTTCCGATTGCATCATTCATATGAAATCCCATCCAAAATTGCAAGAAAGTGATTTGGAGATTGGCGTGTTAATTCAGAGCTGAAACTTCGGTCCAAAAGATGTTCAAATATTGAGAGGACTAAAACTTCCACACCACATTCAAACCAATGAAATGGATCTGGTTCTTTTTGTAGTCACCTTTCAGGTCGCCCCTCAGTATCCCGCCCGTCCGATCGATGTTGGCATCGCCCAGATCCAGATATTCGTAAGCTGCACCTAAGGTGACATCCGGGTTTAATTCGTATTGCACGCCCGCTCCCACACGAATCTGGCGATCCAAAGGCAAGGCGGGGGTGCGCTTTTTTCCACTATCGGCCGGAGACGTGTCATAGGCAAAACCGGTGGAAATCAGCCAGGGTTCGGCAATCCGGTACTGAACCCCAAAGGCATAATGCCAGGTGTCATCATAACCCAGATCCTGGGTGGCGCTCGTCGACGTGTCACTATCGATGGACACATCGATATTACCGAAACTGCTCCATTCCTGCCAGCCGACATTGCCCATGATTGCCAGTCGGTCTGTAAACTCATGATAAGCGCTTACCATGACCGCCTGGGGCAGCTCCATATCGAGCGTTACTTTCGAGCCGGCCAAACCCGTGGCGTTCAACGCTGCCTGCAGCACAAATCCGACGCCGTTGAGGTTCGGTTTGTCCTTATACTCCAAGTCCACCTTAGATCGGTAGGTGATGCCGAAGCGGGTGCCCGCTTTGGGCTCGATCATTAAACCGGCGTTGCCGCCGAAGCCGATATCGTAGTCATCAAATTTGAGCCGTCCGTCCGGAGGATTTCCGGGTTCCAGGTTTCTAAGAGCGGTCTTGGCTTCATAGTTTGAGGCCACCACGCTGAAACCGCCGCCCACCGAAAGGTATTTGTTGATGCGGTAGGCGGCTACCGGATTGATGCCGAATGTCAGAAATTTGCCTTCCTGAAAGTAGTAGCGACCGGCCCAATCGTCATCATAATCGAGCCCGAGACCAAAAAAGGACCCGACAGCCACCCCGAGTTTTAAATCCGACGTTAGGCTGTGGACGTAGAAAAAGGATGCAGTTGGTGTAAAGTAACCGGCATTTCCGCCGTTGCCGCCGCCAAAAGACCTGTCATCGACGTCAAACTTTATCTGGGGTAATAGCGCCTGAGCACCGGCGGTCATCTGGGAGCCCTTCAACCGGGTCATGCCGGCCGGATTGCCGCCGGCCGTGGCGGCATCCTTGGCCGCCGCCGCCCGCCCGGCACCGGCGGTGCCCAGATCCGGGGTGCCTTCTTCATAAAGCCACAGACCGCCGGCCCTGATCGAGGGGCACATTATCAAGATTAACAATGCGACCGAGAAAATCCGACTAAGGAAAAACCGCATGTATCCTCCTTTCAGCTCATTTTTTTATTAGAGGGGCTTTTTCGAGCGGATCGGCTCTAAGTTTAATGCCCCCGGGCCACGCCGAAGTCAATCGTATATCAAATCAATTTCAGTTCCCATGCGGAGACTGTTTTTGCATTTGCTCCATCACCTTCTGAACACTTAAAGATGCGATTGGCTGGTGCAGCGCTCCATACGATGAGGAGAATAGCCGATACGAATGAAGCAATGATCCAGAATCTATTTGCTTTCACCTCGACCTCTTTTTTTCGGCTTAGGGCTCTAAAGAAGTATTCATTTAAAACTGGAATGGTTGGGCAACCATCATCTGAACGCCGAAGCCTTCATCAGACAGGGCCGAATCGATCCGGGCCACCAGTCCTTTGGCCCAGAAGCGCACCCCCAGGCCTGAGGACCACTTCATGTCCTCATGCAAACGTTCGACGCCCCAGTCCGGCGCCACACGCCCGACCTCCACAAACGGCACAAACTGCAGCCACTGGATCCCTATGCGCTTCTGAAACCAGGACCAGTTCTCAAAAGGGTTCCAGTCGGGAATTAAGCGCAGCTCAGCCGCATAGTAAATCGCCGCCTTATCGCTGAAGCGCTGGGACGGATAGCCGCGCATACGCCAGAGCCCGCCCAGCGTGGCACCGGCAAAAGACGGCGCCCCGTTTTCGATGTCTCCATTGCTTTTTTCATTCCAGGTCGGTGAATAGGCCGTCCAGAAATCAAAGGCCAGCACGCGCTGGCGGAACCAGTCCGACTCTCCCAGCGAAAAATACTTGTCGAATTCCCCGTCAACCACCGTCCAGGAATTCGAGCTGTCC
>JASFGZ010000050.1:0-15272 GCA_050123495.1 Desulfobacterales bacterium | reverse complement strand
AGATATGGCGATTAAACGAATGCAAAGAGCGCTTTCTGAATTCCAGATAGAGGGCATAAAAGTTACGGTTCCCTTTCATCAACGTGTATTTCAGGATGAGGATTTCATCAGAGGAGATATCGATACTCATTTTCTGGAAAAATTTGATGATTCGGGCTGACAATTATCTAAAGGCCAGCGATTTCTTTTATATTGCAAATCATCCGGTTTGCGTTAGGCCTGTTTCTGTAAGAACGCGATAGCCTCCACCATCCGATCAACAAGATGCGCGTGATATTTCTGTCCAAGCGTTTGAGACGCCTTTGTCGACTCCCCTGAGGTTCCGCCGGATTTTTCTGCCAATTTTTTCATTTCTGCCGGACTGCTGGGCACATAGCAAAGGGTATCGCCGGAATAGCGTGGATCGACGTGATAAATTCGATTGGGTTGATGGGGGTTATCCCGGGCTCTTTCCATCTTCACCAGATCCGGGTAACAGTACCACATGTGCGAACTCTCGATTTCCTCCGCATGCCCGACTTCACCCCAGTCCATATCGCCGGCGAATTCTTTGGACATATACGCCGGGTCGAATATAACCACTTTAATCCCCAGCTCCCTTTTGGCTCTTTCCGCAGCAATCTGCATCCAGGCGACATTGACAATCCGATGACCGTTTAACAGAATAAATTTGTCGAAATCATGGCGAACCAGGGATTTGATCATGTCAAACGCAACCTCGATCAGCACCTCCGCTCTGATCGTAATGGTGCCGGGAAGCACCAGATGATGAGGACTCCAGCCAAACCACAGCGGCGGGGCTACCAACACTCCAGCTTTCAACGCCGCCGCTTCGGCAACGGAATTGGCCACCATGGTATCGGTTCCGACCGGTAGGTGCGGTCCATGTTGTTCGGTGCTGCCGATGGGCAGGATGATGGTCCCTTTGCTCTCGGCGGTCTTTTGTTTGACATCTTCCCAGGTCATGTTGTGCAACCAAACTTCTTTTTCCAATTTCATTCTCCTTTTGTTCTATTTCGTTCACACGACCTTAACAGATAACAATATGGAAAAACAGTATATTATAATTTTTTTTATATAAGCCGCCCGCGGCGGGAACTTCATTTTAACCCAATAAAAAAGGGGGGCAGGCAATTGCCTGTCCCCCTTTTGGATGCTGGAAAAAGGGTTTTTAGCGTTTGGAGAATTGAAAACGCGCCCGGGCACCCCTTTGGCCGTATTTTTTTCTCTCTTTGACCCGCGGATCCCGCTTGATAAAACCGGCTTTCTTCAACGGTATTCTCAGATCCGGATCAGCCAGGATAAGCGCTTTGGTAATACCATGGCGTACCGCTCCGACCTGGCCTGAAACGCCACCGCCATGGACATTGACGTTGACGTTGTAAGCGTCCGTGGTATTGGTGAGCTTAAATGGCTCGACTAAATTCGCCCGCATCGTTTCGGTTGGGAAATAATCTTCGACGGGTCGATTATTGATAATGATTTCACCCGTTCCGGGTTTCAACCACGTTCTGGCAATCGCATTTTTTCGTTTTCCGGTCGCGTAATAAAGGTTTTCTTTTGGCATTGAGCTCCTCAATAATTTAAATGTATATTTTTTGCCCGCTATGAAATTTGCAAGACCTCGGGCCGCTGAGCTTCATGGGGATGCTTTTCACCGGCATACACTTTCAGCTTTTTAAAGAGCTTCCGTCCGAGCTTGTTTTTGGGCAGCATACCCTTAACCGCTGACCGAACAAGTTCTTCCGGTTTCTTCTCCAGGAGTTCCTTGGCATTCGTTTCTTTAAGACCGCCGATATAGCCACTGTGACGGTAATAGATTTTCTGTTCCATTTTTCGGCCGGTCAAGACGATCTTATCGGCATTTATGACGATAACCCAATCACCGGTATCTGCATGCGGCGTAAACATCGGATTATGCTTGCCGCGCAAACGCTGGGCGACTTGTGATGCAAGTCTGCCGAGCACAGCCCCGTTTGCATCAAAAACGTACCACTTCTCCTGATTGTCCGACCGTTTCGCACTATACGTATATTTTTTCACCTTTACAAACTCCTAACATCAGCGAATCAGGCGAACTTAAATAAAATTTTAAGTTCTGTCAAGAAAAAAATAAAGCTGTTAAAAATAATCAATCGGCTCTTCACCGGAAGGCGAATCTTCTGTAAACTTCTCTACTGGCGGCGTTTTTTCTGAAGGTGTCTCTGTTAAGAGCGCCTTGAGCGAAGGCGTCATGACTGATGATGTCTCCGCTGAAGGCGTCTGCGATTGAGAAACGGGTGGCGGGGCCAATTTTACCGGAAACTCCTGCTGCAATACAAGCTCGCCGGTTGTTAAAAAGACATAGACGGCAGCGGTTTGAAACGCATCTGAATCGTTGGGCGAGTTAGAGGTGAAGCGCATTGTGCGAAAGCGCTGGATGGCAAATCTTTTACCGCGTTTGCCCGAAGGCCTGTCCCCAACCAGTTCCACCGTCGGCATCACCAGCCATTTGTGTTTTGGAAGATCATCGCCTTTTAAGACAACGACGGCATGGCCGGTTACCTTTTGAAATTCCGGACTTGTATTTTTAATTCTGAACTCGGCATTTAAGTTGGTGCTGTCCGAAACACGGGAGAGTTTAAAGTTATCCACCGCCACACGAATTGCGGGTTCGGTATCACGTGATTCGACAGCTGCGGGTTTTGGTCGGGTTGTTTCCGAAACAGACGGCGTCTTTTTATCGGCTTCCGCCGTCTCTGTTTTCGGCTCCGTCGGCGATTCCGGCGTAATCTGATCAACGGTATTTATTGCAGCGCGGCGTTGTCGACGCTCCGGTGTGTTTTCTTTCGCCTTTGATTCGGCTAACACCAAACGCGCCATCAAAATTTCCTTCTCATGACGCAACGTCTCAATTTTCTTTTGGAAATTTTCAATCCGATTTCGAAATCCACGATTTTCATCCAGAATGCCTCTATTCATGAAAATAAGGATGGCCACCGCGCCGATCGAGACAAAAAATAAAAATCCGGTTGCAAGGACAATGGCTTTAAACCGCTTCAGGGTGATAACGTTACCGTGATCGCCGATGAATAATAGCGTCCATTGCTTCTCAGTCCCCGGGTGTTTTGATTTTTTTGGTTTAGATGAATTCATAATATCTTAACCCGCACGGTATCTCCCTTTTGGGCCTTAAAATGTTGCTTGGCACTACCGCAATTTACGGCGATTTCCAGATAGTTGCGACTGCCAATCAGCGCCAGCGGTGAACCCGGCGCTGCACTCACGTAAGTATCCGACAAATCGGAGATCACATGCGTGTTGATGCGAATCTGTAATCGATTTTCGGTATCATTTTGACGCAGCCTTGCCAGACTGTCTGAATCAACGTTGGTAATTAAGTTGCCGAAGCGATCAATCGATATGATCTTTCCGACCAGTTCACCGTTTTCTGATAGCCGGCAATTCAGGTCCTCCAAATGCACGATGTCCCCGATGTCTATTTCGGTTCCCAGATTTTCGAGTCCGGTACCATTGACAATATGAGCACCGATGGGTGCGAAAATATCCCGGCCGTGGAATGTGGCGCTGACGGGTTTAAGAAAATAATCCGTGTTATGTATACGAACAATCGTATCAGATTTTTCTTGATTCATCAAAAGCGTTAAGACGCCATTGTCCGGTGCAATAAAAACATGCCCCGCATGATCCAAGGCCAGAATGTCACGTTGACTCCCGACACCCGGATCAACAACGATTAGATGCACCGTGCCTTTCGGATAGAAACGATAAGTAACCGGTATCAGATAGGCCGCCTGAGCGATATCTTGTGGATCTATCTGATGCGAGATATCGACGATCGACACCGAGGGGCAAATTGAAAGAATAACGCCCTTCATAACCGCGACGTATTCGTCATCGACGCCAAAATCCGATAAAATGGTGATTATAGGCATGCAATCAACCTCTGATCGCCCATTTTTGCAAAACGTTACTCAACGCTGCACCCGGCCAAAACCCGACGGCAGTGTTTTTTGACGTGCAGCTTTTCAAGAAAACAACTTGCTCTGTACCCGAAATCCCAGATGCTGATAGGCGGCTTCAGAAGCCTTTCTACCGGAAGAGGTTCGCAAGATAAAGCCGATTTTTAACAAATATGGCTCAACAATATCCACCAGTGTATCGGACTCTTCCTGCAACGTGGCAGCAATCGCCTCAATTCCCACGGGACCGCCGGTGTAAAATTCAATGATTGTTTTCAAGTAGCGACGGTCGAGGTCGGTCAGGCCTCTTTCATCAACCCCCTCTAATTCTAAAGCGCCCTCGACCGTTGATTGCGTAATAACACCATCGGCGCGAACCTGGCTAAAATCTCGAACCCGTTTAAGAAGTCGATTGACAATACGGGGGGTACCGCGCGAGCGTTTGGCGAGCTCCTGCGCGCCCCTGGTATCAATTTCCACATTCAACAATCGGGCGGAACGCTTGGCAATCTTTACAAGGTCATCTTCAGCGTAAAAATCAAGGCTTCTAAAAATGACAAATCGATCGCGCAGCGGTGCCGAAAGCAACCCGACCCGCGTTGTTGCACCGACCAGCGTAAAACGCTTCAGCCGGTAACGATGGCTGCGCGCATGAACACCCTTATCAAAAACGAAATCAATGGCGAAGTCTTCCATGGCCGGATACATAAATTCTTCGACGGATTTGGGTGTCCGGTGGATTTCGTCGATGAATAAAATGTCACCATCTTCTAAATGGGTGAGTATTCCAACCAGATCACCGCCTTTTTCGAGGGCCGGCCCTGAAGTAACTGTAAGTTCACCGCGCATTTCGTTGGCAATGATGTGGGCTAATGTCGTTTTACCGAGGCCTGGTGGGCCATGGAGTAAAACATGATCGATGGGCTCGCGGCGCTGCATGGCGGCTTCGATGGCAATTTTTAGCGTCTCGACGACCTCTTCCTGACCAACGTATTCCGAAAGTTTTTCGGGACGTAATGATAAGATATCCGGCTCCATATCCTCCGACAGTGACGCACCGGTAATAATACTTTGTTTATCAGAATCGTATTTGATCACATCATCGGGCATGCCTGGCTCCACCATGTGTCTTATTGGTTACTAGTTATTTGTTATTGGTTATTGGTTATCTTTAAGGTGCCATCACATTTTCTAGCAACAAATAACCATTAACCAATAACGAATACCGAATCTAGGTTTGCTCGCCACGGTAAACCTCATCCAAAAGCTCCTCGGGCGTGCCTATGTCACCGTTGCGTTCCAAGGCATTATTAATCATACGCTTGGCGTCGGCAGTCCTGTGACCGAGCTGATTGACCAGGACTTGTAAAACCTGCTCCGAAAAGTCCTCCACAACCGGGATTTTCTTTTTTTCTGCTTTTCGGATGAGTGCGAATTTGCCCATCTTGCCTTCCAATGTGGCAATGATCTTCTGGGCGGTTCGCGTCCCAATGCCCTTAAGTTGCGTGAGGCGGTGCACATCTCGATTTTCTATGGCCCGTGCGACTTCGCGAACCGGAACACCTAAGGCTTTAACTGCTTTTAGCGGTCCAATATCTTCAACAGAGATAAAATATTGAAAAAATTCCTTTTCTGCCTCCAGATTGAATCCAATTAATATGGGTTTGGGTTGCCGATCGGTTTGTTGGTAAAATATATACAACGCAATATCGTCACCCACATTTTTCGTTTGCAAACCTTCCATTACAACAGCCGGGAGTAAGATTTCATACCCAACCTGATTCGCGAGCACCAGCACCCGTTCATCTTCTTTTTTCAGGATTTTGCCTTCGATGTAACCGATCATGTAATCGCTCCGCTGCCGCTTCGCTCCAACATTAGTTGTTATAAGTTATCTGTTATTGGTTATTAGAACTGATCCATTTCGCAAGTTCAAACGAATAAGAAATAACGTATAACGAAAAACGTTTACCGTCTAAACCTAAAATTAGCTGCCCGCACGATTTTTTGATCCGGTACGATTTTTATCAGCCAGAGAGCTATCCTGGTACCGGTACAAACCGATAAGCGCCAAGCCCATTGCATCAGATGCATGCACGGGTTTGATGGGAATCTTATGATTTAATTGATGCCGTACCGCTTTTTCAAGTTGTTTTTTATCGGCATTGCCGTTTCCGGTTAGAATTTGTTTGGCCTCTCTAACAGGAACTTCGATAGACGGCACAGCAGCATGACATCCGGCCAACTGGATAACACCGGTTACCTGCCCCAATATGAGCCCAGACTTTGGATATCGATTCAGGAAATAGACATCCTCGATAACCATCAAATCCGGTTTTTCACTCTTTAGCAACTGGAGTAGCTTTGAAAAGATCTTATCGAGGCGGCTTGGTAAGGAAGTATTTTTGGAAGTATGAATGCTGCCGAAAGAATAGCTATCGATCCTTGGCCCAAGTCCACTGACAATTCCGATACCGGTAGCCGCCAGGCCAGGATCTATGCCGATGATCTTAACCATTCTCGTTTCCGGCTCATTTCAGTGTCTTTAACGTCTCAACGGCAACCTTGGCTTCATTGGATTTGGGGTATTTTCGATTAAGTTCTTCTAAAATCAGCCTGGCATTTGCTTTATCGCCGATATTGGAAAACGCCAAACCCTGCTTCAAAAGGGCTGCCGGAACCTTGTTGCCTTGCGGGTATTTTTCAATTACGTTTTGATATTCCAGAATTGCTTTTTCATACCATTTTTCACGGTAGTAAATCTCACCGATCCAAAATTGAGCGTTATCTGCATTGTTTGATTTTGGGTATCGCTTAATAAATTCTTGAAACCCTTTTCGCGCGGCTTCAGAATCACCCTGGTCAAAGGCTTGTTTAGCAGATCGATAAACCTCTTCTTCCGTTAGCGGTTTTTTTACTGGAATCCCCGGAGTTGCCACAACCACCGGCTTCTTCGTAGATTCTAAATTAAGATACTGCTCCATACTTCGTATTTGCTCTGAATTTTGATCCATGCGTTGCGCTAAGCGGTTCAGCTTTTCTTCCCTTTCTTTATCTAATTCTTCCGCTTTGCGTTGCTGTTGTTGCATCGAATGTTCCATTTCCTCAAGTCTGCCGCTCAGAATCCGAATTTCTTCATTCATCTCTTCAAGCACGGCACGCAAACCGGCGGATTGTTTACGCAACTCCTGGTTTCGAACCTCAATATCGGATTTAAGTGCCTGCCTTTGCTGGCGTCGCTCTGCATCACGCAATTCCATTTCGGAAAGACGATTGTCAATCGTGTTCACATCGGATTGAGTGGCACATCCCCATACACCCATCAGGCACATTAAGAGAATATTATATATGGCCAATTTTTTCATATTTGCTCTGTGGTCTTGTTCTTACCTGAATCTTGCAAAATTCAGGTTTTATCATTGCGTTTAAAAAAACACCCGCTGTTTAGGCGGGCGTATACATAATAAACAGCAAGCGCAGCGTCTGCTTGGCGCTTGCTGTTTATCATGAGTGTATCAAATCTTGGTATCATCACCGAACTCTATCTGCGTTATTGCAGGCAAACAGTTTTTATTCGGATACCAAATAGACCTAATTTACAACAAAGTGGTCCCGTCTGTTTTTAGTCCAGCACCCCTCGTTTTGCTGAGTGCACACCGGACGTTCTTCGCCGTAACTAATCGTTGTTAGACGCGAAGCAGCAATACCTAGATCCACCAGAAATGCTTTGGCACTGTCTGCACGTCTATCCCCCAGGGCGAGGTTGTATTCATTCGTCCCGCGTTCATCACAATGGCCTTCGATGGTCACGGTGACATCAGGATTGGCTCGCAGCCATGCGGCTTTTCTCATTAGGTTGTCCTGAGAAGCTGGGGTCAGGATTGATTTATCAAAGTCAAAATAAATATCTTCCGCCATTATCATTCCACTCGTATCGGTCGGCGTCACTGGCGTTGGCGCCTTTTCTGGAGCTTTTGCCGGTGCCGGTGCCGGTGCCGGCGCAGGCGCAGGCGCAGGGGCTTTTGCCTGGGTCACTGCTTTCTTCTGACAGCCAACCATAAACAGCAAGCCTGGAATCACCAGTAACAGCGCTATCATTAACCACATCTTCTTTTGCATTTTTCTCCTCCTTTCACATTCAAACATCACTTAATTATTTAGATGGTTCGTTGACCACTTGGGATTTGTCTGCTCACCGGCCAGAACAAGTAAACGCCGTTGGTCGGTACCATAAGCAGTCATCACATAAATTCTAGACGGTCCATCGCGGTTCGAGCTAAATGCAATCAAACTGCCATCCGGGGACCAGGAAGCGGCTTCATTATCCCTGGAGTCATATGTTAATTGCACCGGATCCAGTCCGTCTGTCCCGATAACAAAAATATCATGTCCCCCGTTGCCTTCCGAGGTATACGCAATTTTATCTCCTCGAGGGGACCAACTGGGCTGTGTATTCTTGCGCCCTTCATAGGTAAGTCTTCTGACCCTACCAGAAACTAAATCTTTGATATAGATTTGAGCGCTCCCGGAACGGTTGGAAACAAAGGCGAACTTTTTGCCGTCTGGTGACCAACTGGGCGTTACATCAATCCCTCTACTTTTGGTTAACCTTTTAATAATTTTCCCAGATCCAGTCAACAGATAAATTTCTTGATCACCTGAAAAAGACAACGTTGCCGCCAGTTCGAATTTTCTCGGCGTCCAGGCAGGCGTGATATTAATTCCTTGTTTAGAAATTTTTGTTTCCTGCCCCTGGTTCAGATTTCTGATGTACAGATCGGGGTTGCCAGATTTGTAAGATGTAAATGCCATCCATTTACCATCAGTCGACCAGGCTGGAAAGAGGGTGATGGCATTATTGTTGGTTAAACGCCTGGGATCATATCCATCAAACGCGCAGGTATAAATCTCCTTATTTCCAGTGCCGTTAGAGACAAATGCGATTTTACTTCCAAAAATTCCGCGATTACCTGTCAGATAATTAATGACATCGCCGCAAAATCGAAGAATGATGCTTCGCTGGTTCGTTTTGCTCCCCGTATACTTTTTCCCAATAATTCGACGGGCCTTAAATGTGTCAAAAAAGCGTAGCTCAACGGAAATCCTATCATTTTTTACCTCATAAAATCCGGTAATCAAGAGCTCAGCACCGACCACGGTCCAGTTTTGGAAATTTATCGTCGACAGAGTGACCCCACTTCTTTCCGGGTCAAATAGAAATGAACCGCGGTCAAGGATTTTAAAATAGCCTGTAAATTCGAGTGTATCTGAAAGAAAATCGGCTGCCGTCTCTGATAACTGCCTTTCTTCAGTCGTTTCGTTCACGTTTTTAAATAACGGAACCGCAAGCGGAATTTTGCGCAAAAACGGTTTCGTAATATCGATCACGTCATATTCAGCCCAGCATCTTCCCGGGCCAAGTGCAACTAAGATAACGCCAATAATAAAGATGTAAAGTTTTATTCTTCTATTCATCGTAAATCTTTGACCCCCATGAATTGCCCAAAGTCTGAGTCAGAAAAAAAATTCTAGATCGTTTTGAAGCGTCCAGTCCTAACAACTGCCATTTTTGCTAAAATCGAACTTATTCGTTTTTTAATCCTTTCGGGCCAAATCGTAAACCAATCTTATAATCGGAACGCATGTAATCCTTAGGAAGCGGGGGCAAGGGATTTGATTTGACAAGGGCTTTATAGGCCGAATCGTCTAAATACGCGTTGCCGGACTTTTTGTCAAACCAGATATCCTCTATTTCGCCGCTTCGTAAAATCTTGATGGCCAATACAGCCTCCAGTTCGGTATTATCACCGGCAAGTTGCTGTGAAAAAGCCCAATTTTTTTGGATTTGGTATTGAATTTCTGCCTGATAAATTAAAATGGATTCCTGTACCCGTATTGCGCCTGTCCCGGAACCCCCGAGCGGTCCTGCTGGGCCGGCACCTGCTTTGCTGGAAGTATCTCCCGAACCCTTTGCAGCTTGAGATTCGGCCTCACCAACCCGACGTTTCAATCGGTCAATGGCCGCAGCCACCGAATCCGTTTTGGTTTTTTCAACTTTCTTTTCAATGCGTTCGATGGCACTGTCGATTATCTTTTCGCGATCAAGGGTCTTTTTCTTCAACGATTTCTTAATCTTTTTCTTTTTGGGGGCCAGAGACACTGCTTCCGGAGGCTTTTTGACAACCGGAACCGGCTTGGGTTCCGGCTTGGGTTCCGGCTTGGGTTCCGGGATCTTAACAGCTGGCTTCTGCGGAGGCTTCTTTTCAACCGGTTTCGGCTTTACGACCGCAGCAGCCGGCACACCGGAATCCGGCCCGCGCGACGGCAAAGAAACAAGGCTGACATTTACCACGCCGCCTCGAAATCTTGGGCCTGAACCGAATTCCGGCATAAAAATCAATGCCCCAATGATCACCAGATGAAAAAGGAATGAGACACCAAAGGGAAATACCATCGATTGGGGATTCGGATCTTTCCCATGGTATCTTCTGGTGAAAGCATGTTTGGTATCCTTCATTATCGTTTAGATTTTGGCGTTTTCTTTTTGCCTTCTTCGTCAAAGATCGTCGGCTCGGTGACCATGCCCAGTTTTTCCACACCGGCTCCTTTAATTTCAGCCATGACCTGGACGACCGTACCATAAGAGATGTCTTTATCCGCTTTTAGAAATACTTCTCGATCGGAACGACCTTCCAGAATTTTCTTTAGCTTCTCCTCAAGAAAATCGACGGTCACCTGAAAGTCATTGATGAAAATTTGATTTTTTGCATCGATCGTAATGATCAAATGCTCTTTTTCCGATTCCAGGGGTTCGGCAGTGGCTTCGGGTAGCGACACATCCACACCCTGCATCATCATCGGTGCGGTCACCATAAAAATAATCAAAAGCACCAGCATCACATCAACAAGCGGCGTTACGTTGATATCGGACATAAATTGGCTGCTATTTTCTCCGGCGGTCATGCTCTTCTCCTCTCGGTGCGCAAGATATCACGTTCGATGATGTTCAGAAAATCCGCTGAGAAGCTCTGCAGCTCTGATTCAACCACGCGTATTTTACTCATAAAAAAATTAAACGCGATCACCGCTGGAATGGCAGCGGCCAGACCGGCAGCCGTTGCAACCAGTGCTTCTGAAATACCGGGAGCTACAACCGCAAGGTTGGCGGAGCCCATTCGACCAATACCCACAAACGAATTCATGATTCCCCAGACCGTACCGAACAAACCAATAAACGGCGCCGTATTTCCGGTGGTTGCCAAAAAGGGCACCATCTGGGTCATTCGCGTCATCTCGGTTGTAATTGCTCGGCGAAGCGCACGTTTGATGTTATCTGTTCCGGCAAATCTGGCATCCAGGGACATCGTTTGGTTGCCGGCCGGTTTCTGAACGACCGGACTCGCCGGAGCACCAGATTGGCTCATCTTTTTTAGTTCCACATAGCCGATCCTGAAAATTCGAGCCAGCGGACTTCCATGAAGCTGCTTTGCTTTGGCAAACGCATTGGACAGATCCCGGCTTTTCCAGAAAAAATCGGTAAACTCAGCCGATTCTCTGTACGCCCTTCTGATGTAGCGATATTTAATGAGAATGATTGCCCAGGACATAATTGAAAAAAATAGCAGCAGCAGCATGACAAACTGCACCATAGGTCCTGCATTACTGATCATATGGACAATATCAAGCTGAGCAATACCCATAAAAATCTCCCCATTTCAGTGTTTGATTCAGGTCACCAAGAAAAATATGTTTAACAGAGGCCAAATTGTAACGGTAAAAACATATTGGAATGATGCCTTTCTGGCTAAATATTCTAAAATATAATGAAAATAACTAGAGTGTCAACATGTTTGAACGTTACATTCGGGCACAAATTTAAGGTTGCGTTTACTGAATTCCCCCAATATGGTGTCAGGTGTCTAAATTCAGGTTTCAGTGTTCAGGTGTCAGGGGCCAGAGAATAGAGAACAACGCCTTAGTTTTGAGATCAACAAACGGCCTCCGGTTATCTGTACGCTGACTTCTTTCTTCGACACGACGACGCGGATGAACCAATCGAAGTCTGCCTTCGATCTGAGACCTCGGCGTGTCTTCGACAAGAGCTCAGGACGAAAGAAGCTTGTCACAGACTGTCATATGTCTTCAAGAGCCTGACACCTGAACACTGAAACCTGACACCTTTAATGTACATAGAATATGGGCCATCGCGCCAGCAAAATACGCTTGCTAAGGAGCTGTTATGAAGAATATCGCCAATTTGCTCTTTGAAGCCAGAATGCTCAAAGAAATTCCCCGTTCGGGATTTCATTTTCTCGGTTCCGGCAAAGAATCCATCGCGGAACATACTTTTAGCACAACATTTATCGCCTTTGTGATGTCTCAGTTAGAACCCGACATTGATGCCCTCAAATTGATCAGCATGTGCCTTGTACATGATCTTCCTGAAGCCAGGACCGGTGATCTGAATACGGTTCATAAAACTTACGTCACGGCAAATGAGGCCAAAGCCATCAAAGATATCACCGACAGCCTTCCCTTCGGGTCATCGATCGCTAAACTTATTGATGAGTTCAATACGGGCAACACACCGGAAGCCAAATTGGCTTATGATGCCGACCAGCTTTCCCTTATTCTGGAATTAAAAACCTTATCCGATATCGGGTATTCCCCCCCTGACAAGTGGCTGCCGCCTGTGATAGAACGGTTAAAAACAAAAATCGCAAAAAAAATTGCCCGCAATATTATGCAAACCAACCGGGACGATTGGTGGCTTAACAATTATGTTGACACAGATTAAAGAAATTATTACGAATACATCTTTTTTACATTAAGATTTGTGTATAATCGTATACGCTAATGTCTGTAAATGTATACATTGGAGGTTATAATGAGCTGGTTGATCCGCACCTTTAGCGCATCCATCGGCAAGAAGCTGTTGATGGCAATAACCGGCCTGGGCTTTGTCGGTTTTCTCTGTGCTCATCTTGCCGGCAACCTCACGCTTTACAAGGGCAGTACTGCATTCAACACATACGCTCAAAAGCTACACTCGCTGGGGCCGATTTTGACGGTATTTGAACTGGGTCTGCTGGCTTTCGCGATTATTCATGTCACTACCGGCATCATTCTTTTTGTACAGAATGTAAAAGCAAGATCTGTGCCTTATAAAATCGATCGGCGCGCCGGTGGACGGACCTTGAGCTCAACGTGGATGCCCTATACCGGGCTTATTCTGCTGGCATTTGTTATTTTTCACCTGATCAACTTCAGTTTTGTCGACAAGACGCAACGAACAATTTTCGAGATTGTATCTGCGGCCTTTGCCAGCCCGATCTACATGATCATTTACATATTTGTTATGATCGTGTTGGCATTGCATATCCGGCATGGTTTCTGGAGCGCCTTTCAGACAATTGGCGCCAATCACCCCCGTTACATGCCGGCGATTATGGTGCTGAGTATTGTTTTCAGCCTGATATTCGGTTTGGGCTTTGGCCTGCTACCCATCTATATATGGGCCATGGGATAGCGTTTCAATCGAGCGTCTGACGCTCAATTGAAAGTTATGGGTTAACAAATAACGTATAACAGGTAACGAAGAGTGAAAGGAAACATCATGCAGTTTGACGCCCATATACCCGGGGGACCGCTGACCGAGAAATGGGACCGACACCGTTTTGAATTGAAGCTGGTTAATCCCGCCAACAAGCGAAAATTTGAAATCATTGTGGTCGGCACCGGTCTGGCAGGCGGCTCGGCCTCTGCCAGCCTGGCTGAGTTGGGATATCGCGTCAAGACGTTTTGCATTCAGGATTCACCCCGCCGAGCCCATAGTATTGCGGCCCAGGGAGGGATCAACGCCGCCAAAAATTACACAAATGAGGGCGACAGCATCTGGCGCCTCTTTTACGACACGGTTAAAGGGGGCGATTTCCGGGCGCGAGAAGCCAACGTTTATCGTCTGGCTCAACTGAGCAACCACATTATCGATCACTGTGTCGCCCAGGGAATTCCGTTTGCCAGAGATTACGGCGGGTTGCTGGCCAACCGTTCTTTTGGAGGTGCTCAGGTTGCCAGAACGTTTTATGCCCGGGGTCAGACCGGACAGCAGCTGCTGCTGGGTGCTTATAGTGCTTTAATGCGCCAGGTTGCCGCCGGCATGGTCACAATGTTTCCGCGGCGCGAACTGCTCGACCTTGTAATCGTTAACGGGCAGGCTCGCGGCATCATCGTTCGCAATCTGATCAACGGTGAACTGGAAAGCCATGCGGCGGATGCGGTGGTGCTCTCCACCGGAGGTTACGGCAATATTTATTATCTTTCGACCAACGCTGAATCTTCCAATGTCGGTGCCATATTTCGCGCCTATAAAAAGGGGGCCATGTTTGCCAACCCCTGTTTTACCCAGATCCATCCAACCTGCATCCCGCATACCGGTGATCATCAATCCAAGTTGACCTTGATGAGTGAGAGCCTCAGAAACGACGGCCGTGTCTGGGTGCCGCACAATCCCGGCGACATCCGAGAACCCCAGGACATCCCCGAAGAAGATCGCGACTATTACCTGGAACAAAAATATCCCAGCTTTGGAAACCTGGTGCCCCGGGATGTCGCCTCGCGCGCGGCCAAAACCCAGTGCGACACCGGCAAGGGGGTGGGATTGACGCGCTGTGCGGTGTATCTGGATTTTGCCGATGCCATCAAACGCGACGGCAAAGACGTCATCGCCAAAAAATACGGCAACCTCTTCGACATGTATGAACTTATCACCGATGATTCTCCCTATGAAAAGCCGATGATGATTTATCCCGCATCCCATTATACCATGGGCGGCTTGTGGGTGGACTACAATCTGATGAGCACGATTCCGGGACTATTTGTTCTGGGAGAAGCCAATTTTTCCGACCACGGCGCCAATCGGCTGGGAGCCAGCGCCCTGATGCAGGGCTTGGCCGACGGATATTTTATTATTCCTTACACCATCGGCGGATATTTTGCCGGAACAGAACTATCACCGGTCAGTAAAGACCAAGCGGCGTTTAAAAATGTCACCCAATCGGCAACTGCAAGCATTGCCAAACTGATGTCCATTAAAGGCAAGCGCACCGTCGACAACTTCGCCCGGAAGCTGGGGCAAATCATGTGGAATTATTGCGGTATGTCACGCAATGACGAAGGTTTGAAAAATGCCTTGAAGCAGGTGAGGGATCTGCGCGCCGAGTTCTGGGAAAATGTGTTGGTACCCGCAACGGATAAGGATTATAACAAAAGCCTCGAAAAGGCCGGTCGTCTGGCGGACAGCCTTGAATT